>JBBFKT010000012.1 GCA_037482015.1 Thermodesulforhabdaceae bacterium | reverse complement strand
CCAAGTTATTGCTCAGTTTTGAAACAAAAACGTCATTCCCACCATTGTGGCTTTGATCATAAGCCCATGCTGTTGTGGGATAGTTGGATGACCCTGTATATCCCGTCACATAGACATTCCCATTACTGTCAAGGGCGATGGAATGGCCCCCCTCACCCCTATCTCCCCCAATGTATGTGGATGCAAGAAGAGTGTCCAAGTTATTGCTCAGTTTTGAAACAAAAACGTCATTCCCACCATTGTGGCTTTGATCATAAGCCCCTGCTGTTGTGGGATAGTTGAATGACTCTGTATATCCCGTCACATAGACATTCCCATTACTGTCAAGGGCGATGGAAATGCCAAGATCTATACTAGATCCTCCTATATAAGTGGATAACAGTAGCTTAGATAAATAATTGTTGAATTTAGAAACAAATGCATCCGTACGTCCATTCCAATATGTATCATATGCCCCCGCTGTTGTGGGAAAATCACTTGAGTCTGCCGGTCCTGTAACATAGACATTCCCAGCACTGTCAATCGTGATCGAAAGTATTCCATCAGCACCACTAGATCCCCCAAAAAATGTAGAGGCAAGGAGTGTGTTCAGAGAGCTATTGAACTTCGAGATGAATCCATCATACGTACCCCCATTAAGATTAGTATCATATGCTCCTTGTGTAGCGGGATAATTGGATGACCATGTAGTCCCCGCCACATAGACATTCCCATTACTGTCAAGGGCGATGGAATTGGCGACATCAGAACTATCTCTCCCGATGTATGTGGATGCAAGAAGAGTGCCCAAGTTATTGCTCAGTTTTGAAACAAAAACGTCATACCCACCATTGTGGCTTTGATCATAAGCCCCTGTTGTTGTGGGATAGTTGAATGACTCTGTATATCCCGTCACATAGACATTCCCATTACTGTCAAGGGCGATGGAATGGCCCCCCTCACCACTATCTCCCCCAATGTATGTGGATGCAAGAAGAGTGTCCAAGTTATTGCTCAGTTTTGAAACAAAAACGTCATACCCACCATTGTGGCTTTGATCATAAGCCCCTGTTGTTGTGGGATAGTTGAATGACTCTGTATATCCCGTCACATAGACATTCCCATTACTGTCAAGGGCGATGGAATGGCCCCCCTCACCACTATCTCCCCCAATGTATGTGGATGCAAGAAGAGGATCTATGACTATCGTTTTTGTCCTGTCATACTCAGAAATAGCAAAGGTGTAGGCATTTCCCTCTATTTTGTAAGAGACCTCTATCTTTTTCATCGGCTCCTCAAGGTAGTAAGCCACAGGTTTTGTAAATCTCACTTCCCCAAACACTGTCTCTGCCACAAGTTCCCCTGTCTTTTCATCTACCTTGAGGCTATTAGCACCTTCCACCGACATGGCTATTGCCTCTGCTTTGGCACCTGGCTTTACATAAAAGAGCTTCTCTACGTTATTTCCATAGGCTTTGAGTTTGAGATCTATCCCTTCATAAACCTCTTCCAGGCTTACAAGCCCATAGGTCCTTATGCCTGTTTTCCACTTGCTCGGGTCATTGCCCCTGAAGTAGCTGACCCTTGCCTGAGCGGGTTCATCACCTTTGATTTCTTTTATGTTTCCTCCAATAAGTCTCTCTTTGAGGGCAACTCCGCATGTTGTCTTGGCGCCCGTAACCTTTTCCTCGTGTTTCAGTCCTTTTTTGTTTCCTGTATTTTCTTCATACTTCGGCAAGGAATAGACAAGCTCTCCATCTTTCGTAACAAAGAGCGTTCCGCCGATGGTCTTGGCGTAAAAGGCTACATCGTCGTTAACCTGCTCTTTGTTTTCAATAAAGGGAATGGGGAGCTTCGAGATCTTCTTTGTTACATCTTCTTTTGTTATTACATTTGTGCTCGCATGCCCATCAAAGACCGCACAGAAAACGCCCAGAGGGAATGGGGAGCTTCGAGATCTTCTTTGTTACATCTTCTTTTGTTATTACATTTGTGCCCGCATGCCCATCAAAGACCGCACAGAAAACGCCCAGAATGAAAGTCAGTAAAACTAATAAAAAACCCCACCATTACCTTTTAAAGCAGCTTTTTCAAACCTACTCATAAGCTATTCCTCCTCACTTGAATGTTTGCAAATAAAGGTTTCAGGAGACAACATAACATAATATTAGTCCAAGTGTGTCTGTAGATAAAAAGACTTTCCTGAATTTAGAAACGGTTTCCTAGAACCCTGGCAAGCTTCTCTGGCTGTATCTTTCATTTCCGATAATACCAAATAAATCACTTTGTAAACAGCCTCTGGCTCTGGAAAAACCTCTATAACTCTGGTTCTTCTTTTGATTTCTTTCATGAGCCTTTCCAATTGATTGGTAGTGTAAAATAAATCTTCTAATTTCCTTGGGATACAAAGGTAGTAAGGTTTTTTAAAGTCCTCTTCCCACCTCTTTACCACTTCAGGATATATTTTCACCCATTTCTCTTTAAGCTCAATAAGAGCCTGTCTGGCTTCTTTCCTGCTTGATGCTCTGTTGCCCCCTAAATCCCCCATCAACGGGAGGACTTACACATCCTTCTGGTCAACTGAGAAACTTTCACACCATTTCCATCAAGGGGGGACTTTCATGCCATCCCCGTCAACTGGAGAATTTTCACACCTTCCCCATCAGCGGGGAACTTCCACTCCCTCCCCGTTGACGGGGAGGGCTGAGGAGGGGACTCCTTTATCAAAGCTCCCTTTACAGCATGAAGCACACAAAGCTGGGATCGTGTCCCAGGAAATTCCATAAGAACAGCCTTTTTAAGTCCTTTTAGACCGTCAGCTACTAACAACTTAAATCTTTTAAGCCCTCTTGATTTGAGTTCACCGAGTATTTCCTGCCAATTGGTGGCACTCTCCCCTTTAGAACCGAAAAACCAAAAACCAAGAACTTCTCTTGCCCCATCCCAATTAATCCCAACAACCACATAGACAGGTTCTTTTCCCACAGAACCACGCCTTACATTCAGAAAAGTTGCATCTACGTAGAGCGCAAAATATTCCTCCTTAACAGGACGGTTCTCCATCTATCTATTGCCTGGGTCGTTACATCCGTGAGACGGCTAACACTGGCAGGGGAATAGTAAGCTCCATAAATCGTTTCCATAAACCGGGAAATAGCTCTAACACTGCACCCGGAAGCAAACAAACCCAAAATTACCTCTCCGAGATCCAGCGAGGCTTTACTTCTTTCAGGAATTATCCTGGGTCTGAAATCTCCCTATCTGACCCTCGGAACTCTAACCCCATCAACAGCGTCTCCCTGCTTTTATCTCCCAATTGGTTAGGTTGCACCGGTTTTGAACATGAGCCAAATTTCTTTTAACTCGGGCATGGGGCTTTCCTTCTTTTTCATTTAGGTTTACTAACACTCACCCACCAGGAGGAAAGCCTCTTCTTACCCCTGTTGTCAAGCAGACACAATTAATGAAACACTACTGATAAGTTACCCCAGGAGATTTTTTACGGAAAGAAAGAGGGAACAGTCTAAAGAATAGGATATTGCCGTAAAAAACCCGTCTATTTATACTTTCAATGGCTTTGTCAGGTCAACAATTTTTCGATAATATGGAGCAGGCTGAAATGTTCCCTTATTTCAGGAAACATTAGCACATGGAGGATGGAGCAAAATAACGAAAGTAACCCCTTAAAAAGAAATTATCCTTAAAGGATCTTTTACTGCCGAGTTTGAAAATTGCAATAAAACGCTTTGCCATCAAACCAATGTTTTGAATGAACTCGCTTGCAACAGGTAAAGAGAGACTCACCCATAAGAGTAGATGAATATATAAGGGCAGACGTTGGAAAGTCTGCCCTTTAATGTATCTAAATGTCTCTTCTTCTCAGGTAGTAAACGGAACCAAGACCCGCAATAATCATAAACATTATCATTCCCCACTCAGTCATCGTAGGCACTGCCACCGCTCCCTGAGACTGGTTAAAGGTGGCGGTTATACTGGAGTTCTGGGTTATCGTAAAACTGCAGGTTCCTGTGCCTGAACAACCCGAAGCAGACCCCGTCCCGTTAGACCACCCTGCAAAGGTAGAACCCGAAGATGGTGTTGCACTCAAGGTTATGGAAGTCCCATGAGAGGCCGTGCAGGTTCCCGTATTCCCCGTCCAGTTCAAGGTGCAACCCGTGGCGCTCACCGTGCCGCTTCCTGTGCCGGATATTGTCACCTGGAGAGTATAATATACGGACTGGTATTCAAAAGCACCCATGTCCACTGTAGCAGTGCCATCTCCGTTACCATCTACAAACCGGGGATTGCCGTCAAGGTCAGTGGTAACGCCAGAGGGAACAGCGCTGTTGTTTCCTTTATCAATAGCAGGCGATCCCGCTTGAAGGCGCAGATTGCCACCTGATGGATCCACAAATAGCGGATCCTGATCAATGTTATGTCCACCATCTACGCCGCAAGCCGACTGCCATCCGCCACCGGAACCTCCACAGCCCTGAATGTTACTGTAGGAAATACTCGGTGTACTCCCTTCGTTGTAAATGCTTTGGCCTACAGATGCACTATTTCCCCAAAGGATGATATTAGTAAGAGTGGGATTGCTGGAATTTCTGTTGAAAATCCCGCCACCGTACCACGCTGAGTTACACGAAAGAGTCACATTAGTAATAGCGGGACTGGAATTGTAATTCATAATACCGCCTCCCCATGATGCCGAATTGCCATAAAAAGCCACGTTGATAAGAGTGGGGCTGGAATTGCCGTTGCTCATTCCGCCGCCATTGTTGTTCGCTGAGTTTCTCAAAAAAGGTCACATTGATAAGGGTGGGATTGGAATTATCATTGTTGTCCATTCCACCGCCGTACCCTGCCGAGTTGCCCGAAAAGGTTACGTTAGTAAGAATTGGGCTGCTATAACCGGCATTTCGCATCCCGCCACCAAACCATTCCGCCGAATTTTCCGAAAAAGTTACATTAGTAAGAACGGGACTGCTGTAGTCTTGATTGTACATCCCACCACCATAGTCTGCCGAGTTGCCCGAAAAGGTTACATTAGTAAGAACAGGGCTGGATTTGTAGTTACACATACCGCCACCATTCCTGTTTGCCGAGTTTTCCAAAAAGGTTACATTGGCAAGGGTGGGGTTGCTGTATTCTTGGTTGCACATTCCACCACAGTAGGATGCCCCGTTTCCCGAAAAAGTCACATTATTAAGAGTGGGATTGCTATTATTGTTGTTACACATCCCGCCGCAATCCCCTGCCCAGTTACCCGAAAAAACCACATTAGCAATAGTAGGGCTGGAACTATCGTTGTACATCCCGCCACAGTAGCTATGAGGCACGTAAATTTCATTCGCCTGCCCGGCGGTTATAATAAAACCATCCAGAACAGCGGTGCCGTCAATGTTAATTCCAGTTACAACATGATAGGCATTACTCCCCTGGATGTCGGCGGTTGTCTCGGCAATATAGTTACCGTCGGTATTGATGTCGTTCTTATCAATATCACCACTTAGAATGGTCTTGTTGGTCTGCCAGTCTCGCTGATCCCGACTGGTCTCCGTCCCGGCAAAACCGCCATATAACGCGACGCCACTTTTAAGTTGAAAGGTGGCGGTCCGGTTGCCAGCCGCACCAGGATAATGAACCCCCGCCTTTACCCAGATCTCATCACCACTCCCAGCACCGGAAAGAGCTGTTTGCAGGGTGCAGGCGTTTGTCCAGGAAGAGCAATCGCCGCTCCCTTGAGCTTCCGGAGCCGCATACAGAACGGCTCCATAGGAAAAACTCGCCATAACAAATGTAAAACATACAAATGACACAATCGCTAGAACAACACCCCCTGGCTTCTTACCTTCTCGATCCATTAGAACATCCTCCCTAAACCCTAAATTAACCTTGCAGGAATTTAACCTTTTTGTATATGGTCTCCCTGCCTTTCCCAATGAACCTACCACTTCTTTTATAAATCCAACCCTTTCAACCTGTTACGAAACTTCTTAACGGCTATTACCAGGAAGAAAACCTTCCATCCAAAGCTTTATAGGGAACAAACATCCTAAAAAGATTTATAGTCTTTACTTGTGATATTTTTCATGAGGATTCTTATAAATATTCGATATACCCCTACAAATAACTATCTTCACTTCCCACAATTAAAAAACCAGGCCATTTCGTGAAATGAGGATATGTAGCTGAAAGAGAATGAAAAATTCGGGAATAGCCCAGGTCAGCTTCATTTTAAAAAAGATGTTTTTCTTTGCAAGTTTTTTTGCCAACCAATTCTGTTATCTGATACTTTGCTACACCAAAACATATCCTGCCAGCTAGTTTCTCGATGTCCCATTCCCGAAAAAACATTCAGAGCGCAGGTCACAATACGATAATTATTCGTTGCCAGAGCATAACTAAATCATTCTAACCGCTAACTTCAGGCTTTTACCCTTATCTGCTGATTCTTTTTGTATCAACAGCTCTTAATTTATCGTAAGTTCTTAATCCCGCAATTCCGAGCATCCCGACAATAATTGTCCATAGTATATCTGATTCCATCGTGGGAGGTGGATCCATATTTAAGGGAATTATATTTTTTGCCTGTAATATCTTCCAAAGCCACGTTAAAAGAGGATATAAAACGAATTGATAACCAAGGCTTATTGCACCTATCCACCCAATAGAGGGTCTCCAGCCTGCAACAAATATGCTGGGATGCTTTGCCTCCTCAATGTTTGTCTCATGGACTTTTTCAAGAATCTCCGCTTCTATTTCTTGCTCCTTTAAAGCAAGTTCAAGCCTTTCTTTGTCTGTGGTTATAAGGTCATCGGCAATCCTGCCAACGGTCTCAATTATCGTTCCTATTCCTATAAGATTCATACATTCACTCCTTTAAATGCCCTGTTCAGCCAACCTCTTAGATATACGCCATATTTCCTAGGATCTGCATTTGCGAGGTCAAGATAATGTTTTATCCTTGCAATAAGGTAACTTTTTATAAAATCTTCAGGAACTACGGTATTTAGCGCAGCAAGAGTTTTTGGTCCTAAAATACCATCAGGAGATGTCCCAACAACCGCCTGAGCTATTTTTATAGCCTTCCTTAAACCGGCGTTTACACCGAATTCAAATATAGAAAATCTTATTTCCGGATTTTCTATACCTTCAAGGGGTTGATAGAAGTTTTCATAGTAAAATTTACGGACGAGTTCTGTTGGCGGAGTTTCTCCTTTATCAATATATTTCCAGCCTTCCCACTGGGGATAAATCTTTCTATAAATACCTGCATAAGTGTGAGTCTCCTCTGTAGGGTTTTTTATAAGCCTAAAGCCGCCTTCAAGTTGAATAACCTTCTGAAAATGTTCTTCAAACTCTGGTTTCATTATTAAACCTCCATAAATACTTTAATTTGTAAAAAATATCTGGGACTATAAGCCTATCGAAGATTTTGAACTGAAGCCTTGGTTTTTGCAGAAAAGGAATAACACCTGGAGTTAAATCAACCGGTTTTTTTTATGATTTAGAATATAGAGCCTGGGTTTTCAGCTTAAATTGCTAACGCCCTACGACACCAGCTTGCCCAAGTCCGAGAAGGTTTATACTAACGAAGAATCGTCTGTCTTCTCCCTCAAGCTCGTATGAAACGCTCAAGGCCCAGCAATCTCGTCGATATGTAACGCTGTAGCCATGCTTAAACATATCATGCCTGGCAAAGGAATAGTCATGGTAGGTTCCCAGAGAAAGCCAGGGGCGCACATCCCAGTTAAGATAGGCAATAAGCTCATCAACACTGGTATTTTCTCTATAGCGATATTCCATGCCAAGACGCTGACCGGTAAATGTTTGTATGCTCAACAGAACATCGTGCTGTCTAACAGATGGAACTTCGGGCGCAGCCGCCATAGTGTAAGAAAGATCTACGTATCTATGTGGAGTAAATTCTACGTCCAGGTAAACATCCGAAAATCCTTCGCCTTTTTCAAAGGGGCTTGATAAACCATTTTCGAAAAAGGGCACCTTTTGGTTCCCTATGCGGTAATACTGAAAAATATTTACCCTGCCCCATTCCTCGCTTGAATTGTTCTTATTAGCCGTTAAAAATGACTGAATACCGTAGCGAATTCTATTAGTGTAGAAAATGCTTTTTGACTCATCAAAGGATGGCACACTCTTTTCATTAACTTTCGGGGCATATTCGTAGGCTATTTCGGGACTTACAGTATGAGTAACCGATGGAATCCCCCAAATGTCCAGGGCATAACTTCTTTCCAGCTTCACATTGGCTCCAGTAGCAAAAACCGGGACAGTCCTGCCATCTAATCCCTTTGAATCATCATTGTCTCCATCCGTTTTGTAAAGGACATTGTGAAGTGTGATGGTCGTTTTAGTATTTAGAATTGAACCTATGGACTCAGACATACTTATTTCCGGAGCAGCGTAAATTTTGGTGCCTCGAGTTCCTTCGTCTCGCCAATATTGAGCAATGGAAGAGCGCACACTGTAGTAAAGAGGAAGCCCCGAAAAAGGCGAAGATCCTATTGAAAAGGCAAAAGAAGGTAGTTCCTGTAGCGTAACATCTTTTAACAAAGGGTCGTTTTCATCAAAATAATGAAGATTAAAGGACACATCTGTGTCCTCCCCTTTTTTGAAGAAATAAGCGTTTGATTCTCGAGCAGTTCTAGATTTATCTGTAATGAGTTCAGTTCCAAGGAAGGATCTCAGTTCAGAATTTGTATATTCAAAGGAAGGAGAGCCGCGAGTAAATTCATTCAAAAAATCTCGATCACTAACCATATCAAGCTTCAGTCTAGCTTTTATATCATAAGGCAAGTCAGTTAATGCAGTTCCTCTTATCCAGTATCGATCCCTTTCGTCTAACGAAAACCCATGAGCGCGAACACTTTCCGTATCGGCAAGGTCATGTAAATAATTAGCCAGAAAAATTCCTTCGCCCCATCTGGCATCATTCCACCTGTATTCAACACCTCCCATGAACCCACGCTTCTGAAGCATCTGACCGAAAAAAGTTGCGTCCTGATTATGGTCTATTGCCCAATAGTAGGGAACTTCCAGCATGAAGCCGTTTAAATCGGAAAATCCCAAAACAGGTCGTAATATCCCGCTGTGACGTTCGGTATTTACCGGCACCACAACCCAGGGAATAAAAATAACAGGAACCGAACCAACCTGAAAAACAACGTTACGGGCTTTTGCCATACCATCAGAAGGAATATAAAGATGTCTGTAGTGAATTGACCAGTCAGGGGAAACAGGAGTGCAAGTGGTTACAAATCCCCGATCCAAAGTGTATTCATTTCCTTCCAATCGTTCAATACGCTCAGCTTCTACATAAAAGTGATTCTTTGCAAAATAGGCTTTACCGTGCTCAACATAACCAGTTTGACGTTCAAGATTCCACACAACCAGGTCGCCCCTAATCCAGTCTTCTCCATAGCTGAGCAGAACATTACTTTCAAGCTTTACAAGTCCTTCCTTTTTGTAAAAAATCCCTTTATCGGCTTCAATTCTTCTTGGGCCAGACTGCAGCACAACTCGCCCTTCAGCTTTATAGGCGTCTTCATCCTTGAGATATTCAATCTTATCAGCTGTAAGAGTCCACGGGAGATTGTCTCGATGGAAATCTCGAGGGGTGGGCAACTCAGAAGGAGACACACCAGAAAAAACCTGGGATCCCCAAAAAAGAAAACTAAAAATTAGAAACCCGAAAATAGAATAAGGACGGATTGGAAATTCATCCCTACCGCCGATAACCCGAAGCTTGGGTATTTTTCTCATCAGGGTCATGGAATTTCCTTCTTTCTCCGTAGAGGCACTTTTGTTTTTGCCTCTTACTGGGAAAGGCTTGTCACGGCATCGGCTTGCTCACCGAACAATTCTTTAACTTCGCCTATAAAATAAAGCGACCCTGTAATACAAATTAGATCATTGGGCCCGGCTTCACTCTTTGCATATTCGATCGCCTGAGCTACATCAGGAATAACATAACACCTGGAAATATAGGAACGAGCTATCTTCTTTAACCCTTCTGGATCGGCAGCTCTTGAATAGCGAGGTCTGGTAAAAATCACAGCTTCAGCTTGAGGTAGAAGTCTTCTAAGGATCCCTCTCACGTCCTTATCACCCATTATGCCAATGATAAAGTAAAGTTTGTTGTAGTTAAAATAAGTTCTAAGTATATGCTTAAGACTTTCAGCACCGTGAGGGTTATGAGCTCCATCAAGCACAATTGTGGGATTTCGTGAAATGATTTCAGCCCTTCCCGGCCAGGAGGTTTCTGCAAGCCCAGTTCTTACTTCATTTTCTCTCAGTTCAATCACTCCCCGCTCTTCTAAAACTTCCAGAGCTGCAAGGGCCAGAGCTGCGTTTTCTCGCTGATGTTCTCCTATAAGCGGCAGAGTCAGATTCTGAAATGTTCTCATCCAGCCTTGATAATGGAAGGTCTGGGGAGAATTTTTTCTGATGTTGAAATCTTTACCAAAAACCAGCAGATCTGATCCGAGACGGGAAGAGGTAGTTTTAATTATACTTTGGACCACGGGCTGTCTGGCAGCCGTTATAACAGGGACACCAGGTTTAATTATTCCAGCTTTTTCACGAGCTATAGCGGCAAGTGATGTTCCAAGAAATTCCTGATGGTCGAAGCCAACGTTGGTTATTATGCTAACTTGAGGAGTAATAACATTTGTGCAATCCAGTCGTCCGCCCATTCCTACTTCGATAACTCCCCAATCAACATTTTCCTGCTTAAAGTAAAGGAAAGCCATTGCTGTAACAAATTCAAAAAAAGTAGGTGGGGATTCGGGCATCAAAACGGATTTTACCGATTTGTAAAGATCAACAACTCTGGACGGCGCTATTTCCTGCCAGTTTATCCTGATCCGCTCTGTAAAACGTAGCAGGTGAGGCGATGTGTAACTTCCAACTCGATAGTTATGAGCCTTAAGAATAGATGAGATTATCGCCACGACAGATCCTTTGCCGTTAGTTCCTCCAACGTGGATGTATTTGATACCGACATGGGGATTACCGAGCCTTTCCAGAATGTGCTCGGTGCGATTTAGCCCAAACTTTATCCCTATTTTCTGAAGCAGGTAAAGCTCCTTAAGAACCCTATTGTAGCTATCCAATTCATCCTGACTTTTAGGGCAATGGGTCTGCATAATACTGTCTCCAATTTTCGATAATCCCTTCTCTTACATAGCTTCTATAAATTGTCACATTAACCTGGAAAATACAAGAACTTTGCCCGGGAAAACGTAAAAGCGATCAGATGCTTGTGGCTTTGAATTTTCAATTTTAACCATTGCCATTTGTAGTGTATAAAACCTAGTGACCAACACTTTCTAGGCACCGAACAAATCATCATAGATTTTTCTTGGAGAAGACAAGATGGAACATCAAGGTGTTATGACTGAAGTATTTAAAGCGATTTATGGACGCCGCAGCGTACGAGCCTACATGGGGGAACCTGTAAAACGTGAAATGGTTATGGAAGCCCTAAAAGCAGCTTCGTGGGCGCCATCAGGATTAAACAATCAGCCATGGCGATTTGCTATAATATGGGATCCAGACTTACGAGATAAAATCGGTGCTCTTACTCGTTACGGTCAAATAATAAGGAACGCTTCCGTAGCGGTTGCCGTATTTCTGGACAAAAAAGCCTCTTACGATTACGTAAAAGATTGTCAGGCAGTTGGTGCTTGCATTCAAAATCTTCTCCTTGCTTTACATTCAATGGGGCTTGGAGCCGTATGGATTGGTGAAATCTTAAAAAACAAGGAACCCGTAAGGGAAACGCTTGGACTGCCGGACCACCTTGAACTTATGGCTGTTGTGGCTATTGGTTATCCGGCTTCAAAAAATCAGACATCCCATAGAAAGCCTTTGGAAGAACTTATTGTCCTGGAAAAATAGAAAAGAGGAGAAAAGACAAATGATAATCGAACACTTAGTAGTGGGCATGCTTCAGACAAACTGTTACATTATTGCAGACCCTTCTTCTAAGGAAGCCTTTGTTATTGATCCAGGAGGAGAGGCAAAACGCATCCACAACTTTCTTACATCTAAAGGTTACACGCTTAAAGCAATTCTTCTAACCCACGGTCATTTTGACCATGTTCTTGATGCATGGAGTCTTAAGAAGTTGTCCGGCGGTGAAATTTATCTCCACCCCCTGGATGAGCCGCTTCTTCACAATCGCATGGTGGGTGTCGGCGCATTTATTATGGGAAAAACTCCTTCTGTAAACCTTTCTGCTGATAAAACTCTTCAGGAAGGCGATATTCTTAAACTCGGAAACATAGAAATCCACGTCATAGAAACTCCTGGTCATACTCCCGGCCATGTTTCTTTCTATGTTCCATCTCAAAGGCTGATCTTCGTTGGCGATACTCTGTTTGATGGTTCCATTGGAAGAACGGACTTCCCAGGTGGATCATATGAGCAACTCATAGCCTCGGTTCGCACAAAAATATTTCCGCTGGGTGATGATGTTATAGTCTATCCAGGACATGGGCCTTCAACAACTGTAGGAAAAGAACGAAGAACTAACCCATTTTTCTAAACAAGGAGCACTGACATGAGTAAAAAATACTTACTGGTGGGAATAACTTTAATGCTAATAGTGGTTGCATTAACAGGGTGTTCCCAGAGTCGAGCTCTATCACCACCTCCTCCCCCTACGTCTGGATTATCTCAATCACCCTCTACAGGGCAAACATTGCCACCTCCGTCTGGAACCACCACCGGATACCCCGGCCCAGGATCAACCACCCAGCCAACCACCAGCACGTCTGGCTATCCTATAGCTCCACTCTTTTACGACTTTGAAGACATACCGGTTCCTCAGGAAATGAATATAGTTGAAGACGAGTCTAGAGTTTTCATGGTTGGACAGTTTAAAAGTGGAGTGCTTGTTTTTAAGGGCAGAGTGGAACCGAACTCTCTTGTGGATTTTTTCCAGGCGGCTATGGTTAGAGAAAAATGGCAATTCAAAAGTGGCTTTAGGTATAATCGGTCAGTGCTTGTTTTTGAAAAACCTCAAAAAACCTGTGTCATCATCATACATTCGCACTTGGTCTATACCTACCTGGAAATTTACGTTGCTCCGACTCAAGTCAGGCTTTAGCAGAGGTGGAAACAATGAGCCGACCTATTCTTAAAGGAAAAACCATAGTGCTTGGTATAACTGGGAGCATTGCCGCTTATAAAGCCGTCGAACTCATAAGAGCACTTAAGGATGAAGGAGCAGACGTTCACGTTATTATGACCAAAGCGGCACAACAGTTTGTAACTCCACTTACAATACAAACACTTTCTCAAAACCCTGTAGCAACAGATCTTTTCTCATTAAGAGAAGAAGCTGACATTGGTCATATAAAGATAGCCCGCATGGCTGATGTTGTGGTTGTAGCTCCAGCCACAGCAAATATTCTTGCCAAAGCGGCTCACGGAATAGCCGACGATTATCTATCAACAGTGTTGCTGGCAACAAAAGTACCGATTGTCATGTGTCCAGCAATGAACCCAGCAATGTATGAAAATCCGGTTACTCAAAAAAACATCGAAATTCTTAGAGACCGAGGGGTATTAGTGCTGGAACCCGAATCTGGGACTATGGCGTGCGGAGAAGAAGGACAGGGGCGGTTTCCTGCAATCGATGTTATAGTTGAAACTATAGCAACCAGCATTACTCCCCAGAAATGGAAGGGAATAAAGGTACTTGTATCGGCTGGTCCGACTAGAGAATTCTTTGATCCCGTAAGATTTATATCCAATCCATCCAGCGGGAAAATGGGATACGCCATAGCCAAAGCCGCTCTTAGGCGAGGTGCAGAAGTGCATCTTTTGACGGGTCCTGTGGAGCTTCCCCATCCTTACAAAGCCATCGTCCACCCTGTTACATCGGCTATAGACATGTATAACGAAGCTATAGATCTTGCCCCTTCAATGGATGTTATCATAATGGCGGCGGCCGTGGGAGATTATAGACCGGAGAAAATTCATTCCCAGAAAATCAAAAAAACCGGCGAAAGTCTTACTCTAGTTCTTACTCCTAACCCAGATATTATAGCCGAAATTGGTAAAACTAAGAAACCACATCAAATCACCGTAGGATTTGCCGCCGAGACGGAAAACATCGTAGAACATGCCACAAAAAAGCTTATCCAAAAAAACCTGGATCTTATCGTTGCAAACGACGTAACCAGACCAGATTCGGGTTTTTGTGTGGATACAAATCGGGTAAAAATTATTTTTCGTAACGAAAAGGTGGTAGAATTTCCATGTTTACCTAAGGATGAAGTAGCAGAAAGACTTCTCGACATTATTGAAAGCCTGAAGGAAGCACAGAATGTCTAAAAGTGGGGAAATGGCTAGATGGCTTTTAATGATCTGTAAATCCTGGGAATTTTTTGGAGTGGACACAATTCCCAAAGAACCCATACTTACTAAAGAAGCTACTTTTTCAAACGACCCTAAGGAAAAGCAAGACAAACTCCGTAAGCTCGAAAAATCCCTTGAAGGTTGCACAAGATGCAGGCTTTCGGAGGGAAGAAACACTATTGTTTTTGGGGATGGTAATCCCAATGCTCAACTTGTGTTTGTAGGTGAAGGACCAGGACATGAAGAAGATATCCAGGGACTTCCTTTTGTTGGGCAGGCGGGAAGGCTCCTTACTAAAATGATTCACGCCATTGGACTCACTCGCAAGGAAGTTTATATCTGCAATGTAGTAAAATGTCGCCCACCACAAAACAGAACGCCTTTAGCTGATGAAATAGCCATTTGCAGTCCCTTCCTTTTTCGACAGCTGGAAATTATAAATCCCAAAGTTATTTGTGCTCTAGGTGCCTGTGCTGTGGAAACTCTTCTCAGAACGAAACAACCCATGAACAGATTGAGAGGCAAAATCTTCAACTGGCAAGGTATACCAGTTATTCCTACTTTTCATCCGGCATATCTCTTAAGAAACGCTTTGGAAAAGAGAAAAGCCTGGGAAGATTTTTCAACTCTTAGGAAATTTCTTCAGAACTAAAAAACGTGATTTATACAAAAAGGCAGGTGATGGTTATGAACATTAACAAAATGTGGAAAAAGTTGACGCTGATAGTGCTTCTTATGATTTTAACCTGTCCATGGAAAATCTTTGGATCCGAACCCAGTTCAAAACCCCTTTATATTGCTGACTCTGGTAAATCAAAGTCTTCACCACATTATTGCCTTATTTCTATCCAGGACACCATTAATCCTGCCACCCAGGATTTTCTGGAATACGCCATTGAAAAATCTAAAGGAACAGGGGCTGAGTTCCTTCTGGTATTACTTGATACTCCCGGCGGGCTTATGACGTCCATGCGGAAAATGGTGCAGGCGATCATGAGCGCACCAATCCCTGTGGTGGTTTTTGTATATCCACCTGGTTCTCAGGCCGCATCGGCGGGGGTCTTAATAACCGTTGCGGCGGATATTGCTGCCATGGCTCCCGGCACGAACATAGGAGCGGCACATCCGGTAACTGGATCGGGCGAAGATGTGCCGAAGACCATGAACGAAAAAGTTCTGAATGATATGGTAGCTTTTGCAAAGAGTATTGCCGAAGAACGTTTCAGAAACTCTGAGTGGCTTGAAAAAGCCATAAGAGAAAGCGCTTCGGCTACAGCTCTGGAAGCTTACAAGCTTAACGTCATTGACTTAGTGGCTCAAGATATTCCGGACCTTTTACAGAAAATTGATGGAAAGGAGATTGAGCGCAAGAATTTTAAGAAAATTATTCACACGGCTGGTTTAGAAGTCCAAAAGATCGAACCGGGGTTTGGACACAAAATTCTAAAGACAATCAGTAACCCCACTCTAGCTTACATACTTCTTATGATCGGACTTGCAGGGCTTTATTTTGAGCTTTCTCAACCAGGAGCCGTTCTTCCTGGGGTTATTGGAGCTATATCTTTAATCCTGGCATTTTATGCATTACAGACCCTGCCTGTGAATTACGCTGGTATATTGTTTATCATTCTCGCCATAATTTTCTTCATCCTGGAGATAAAAGTCAGTTCCTATGGGATGCTTGCTATCGCAGGTTTGATATCACTAACCTTAGGTTCTATTATGTTATTTCGTTCGCCCTCTGGTCATTTAATGGTTCCCTACTCGGTTTTAGTCCCTTCGGTTCTGGGCATTAGTCTTTTCTTTTTGGTAGTAGCTGGCCTCACCTACCGAGCTCAACGCATGAAACCCAAAATAGGCGTAGAGGCTCTCATTGGCGCACGAGGAATCGTAGAGGAACCCCTCACTCCAACTGGAAAGATTTTTGTTGAGGGTGAACTCTGGAACGCTGAAAGTGATGAATTTCTCCCAAAAGGAACAGAAGTAGAAGTAGTGGAAGTCCATAATTTAAAGTTGCGTGTGAAAAAAATCGGTGTTAAATAACATTAACCTTTGTTCTAGATGGCTAACCGCTAAATAAAAACCTAGCGGCAGAGCCAATGTAAGGGAGGAATAGAGATGTATGGAATTATTTTGCTTGTGATACTTGGAATTATATTCCTGGCAAACGCTCTTCGTGTGCTAAGGGAATACGAACGAGGGGTAGTGTTCAGGCTTGGTAGAGTCATCGGAGCAAAGGGACCTGGCCTCATTTTGCTTATTCCTATTATTGATCGTATGCAAAAAGTAAGTCTCAGACTTGTAACCATGGACGTAGCCCCTCAGGATGTCATAACAAGAGATAACGTCTCCATTAAAGTAAATGCGGTAGTGTATTTCAGGGTAATCGATCCGGTAAAGGCTGTAATCTCGGTAGAAAATTACCTTTTTGCTACCAGCCAGCTAGCTCAAACAACTCTAAGAAGTGTATGCGGGCAGGCAGAGCTTGATGAACTTCTTGCAGAGCGAGATAAAATCAATGCTCATCTTCAGGAAATTCTCGACAAACATACGGATCCATGGGGCATTAAGGTAACTGTTGTTGAGTTAAAACATATAGATCTTCCCCAGGAAATGCAGCGAGCTATGGCAAAACAGGCGGAAGCTGAAAGAGAAAGGCGAGCAAAAATCATTGGTGCGGAAGGAGAATATCAGGCTGCTCAAAAGCTTGCCGATGCCGCAGCAATTATCCAAAAATATCCGGTAGCTATTCAGCTTAGATATCTACAGACTTTGCGAGAAATCGCCTCTGAAAACAACTCTACGACACTCTTTCCCATCCCGATAGACATCATTACTCCTTTTATACGCCAGAAATTAAACATGTCGGACAGCCCCACAAAGGAATCTCAAAAGAATGGCTTGAATGACATGTAAACAAATTTAACAGCCGGAAAGGAGTGAGACAAATATGGGTAAGAAAGAGAAAGCACAGAAGGAAAAACCTCTGGAGAAAATGACAGCAAAAGAACTCAGAGAAATCGCCTTAACCATTGAAGGCGTGACCGGTGTCCACGGTATGAACAAAGATGAGCTGATCAAAGTCATCAAGGAAGCTCGCGGCATTGTCGATGAAAAGAAGAAAACAACAACAATCGATGTAAGGGCGATCAAGGCAAAAATTAAGGAACTAAAGGTAAAACGAGAAGAAGCCAGAGCGGCTGGCGACAAAAAGGCTGTAGAAAAGCTCCGCAAAGCGATAAGCAGGCTTAAAAAGAAAACCCGGCGAGCCGCTGCATAGGCTTAACGGCAAAAGGGTGGTTACTGTTAAACAATGAGCGATTCGCTAAACATAACTAGAGAACAGGCTTTGGAACTTTTATCAACTCATGTGAAATCCGACAACCTGAGGAAGCACTGCATTGCTACGGAAGCTATCATGAGAGTTCTTGCTGAAGAACTTGGAGAGGATAAAGATCTTTGGGGACTTGCCGGTCTTTTACACGATCTCGACTACGAACTAACAATGGACTCTCCTCAGGAGCATGGAAAGAAAACTGCGGAACTGCTTGCGTCCTTCAACCTTCCCGAAGAAGTAATCCAGGCAATTATGCGCCACAATGCGGAAGCTCTAAACCTCACCCGAGAAACCACCCTGGACTTCGCTCTAACCGCTGCAGAAACCATAACCGGTCTCATAGTGGCGGCAACTCTTGTTCATCCTGAGAAGAAAATCGAAAAACTTCAGCCCCAGTCTGTTAAAAAGCGTATGAAGAGCAAAGATTTTGCGAGAAATGTCAACAGAGAACACATAATGCTTTGCGAACGTATAGGAATAGATCCTATGCGTTTTATTGAGTTAAGCATTGAGGCGATGCGAAAAATATCGGGCGTTTTAGGATTATAAGAAGGAGCATCCTCCCATGAAAAATCACAAAGAAAAGGTTGTAGCTGCAATAGCTGGAGCGATAACCATGTATCTCCAGGCGGAACAAGAGGCTAGACTGGCTGTTGAGGCTCCACAAGAAGAACTCTTTCAAGTTCTAGCACCCGCTAAACCCGTGGCAATTCCCAGTCTATGGGCAATTTCAGGCCGGCAGGCAGCTATGGAAATGAGACGATTCTTACAAATGAGACTGATCAAATAATACCGTAGCGCTATTTAACGAACGTTAAAAAGGAGTAGGCGTTATGACTCAACAACACGGGGTGCTTGTTGCCGGGCTTTTAGATCGAGATCAAGTAGAAGTCACTAATCCCGTTAAGGTTCAGGATCTTACCTTTCGGGATGGACATCAGTCGCTTTTCGCTACAAGAGGGCGAACAGAAGATTTTATCCCCATTGCCGAAGACATGGATAAGGTTGGATTTTATTCCATGGAAGTATGGGGTGGGGCTACCTTTGATACTATGCACAGATTCCTTGCGGAAGATCCGTGGGAACGTATCAGGACTCTCAAGAAGTATATCAAAAACACTCCCTTTTCCATGCTTCTTAGAGGACAAAATCTTGTAGGTTACAGAAATTATCCCGATGACGTAGCGGAAGCTTTTGTAGAAAGATCCTGTATCAATGGAATAGATATTTTTCGAGTTTTCGATGCCTTGAATGACTTCAGAAACTTTGAAACAGTTGTTAAGATTATAAAAAAATTTGGAAAACATTTCCAGGGCACAATTTGTTACTCGCTCACTGAACCCAGAATGGGGGGACCCGTATATAACCTCGAGTATTACATTAAGAAAGCTAAAGAACTCGAGGACATGGGAGCGGATACTATATGCATCAAGGACATGGCGGGGCTTATCGCTCCTTACGATGCCTATGAATTGGTAAAGGCGTTAAAGGAAACCGTTAAGGTTCCAATCCATCTTCACAGCCATTTCACATCCGGAATGGCCGATATGGCTTTGCTAAAAGCCATTGAAGCTGGAGTAGATATTGTGGATACCTGTTTATCGCCATGGGCTTACAGGACATCTCACCCCGCAATCGAACCCCTTGTTGTAACTCTAAGAGGCACAAATCGTGACACTGGTTTTGATTTGAAACTTCTTGCCAAATGCAGTGAATACCTGGAAAAAATCTCACCTAAGTATCGTCATCTTCTCGATGATCGTATCTCTATCATCGATATTAACGTCTTACTCCATCAAACTCCAGGTGGTATGCTTTCTAACCTCATTAATCAACTCCGTGAAATGGACGCTCTGGACAAGCTCGACGAAGTATTTAAGCAACTTCCTATCGTGCGCCGTGAACTGGGTCAGGTTCCTCTCGTTACACCAACCAGTCAGATTGTGGGCATTCAAACCGTAAATAATGTTCTTTTCGACACCCCCGAAGAACGCTACAAAATGATCACTGCTCAGGTAAAAGATCTATGCTACGGACTTTATGGTAGAACTCCTGTGCCAATAGATTCTGATGTTCAGAAGAAAGCCCTACAGGGTTATCCAAGAGGCGAAACACCTATAGATTGCCGCCCAGCAGACATTCTTGAGCCAGAGCTTGAAAAAGCCACAAAAGAAATAGAAGGTTTAGCTAAAGATATTGACGATGTGCTTATTTACGCCCTATTTCCAACTACAGGAAAACGGTTCCTGAAGTGGAAATATGGTCTTGAACCAATACCAGACGAAGTTAAGCCAAAAACTTTGGAAGATGTAAAAAGGGAAGAAGAACTAATTAAAAAAGCAAAGGCGGGGTTACTCGTGGAAAAGGCAAAGAAAGAAGCACCTTCTAAAGGTCCTGGAATCAGGAAATTTAATGTATTTGTTGACGGAGAGTATTTTGAAGTTGAAGTAGAAGAAGTTGGTGGTGTGCCTTCGGCAATAGCCGTCACGGCGCCACCGGCGCCAACACCAGCCGCAAAACCACAGCCACGTCCAGCGGTGGCTCCACCACCTCCACCCCCACCTCCTCCAGCACCAGCACCTGCTCCATCGGCACCCCCAACTCCAAAAGCTGCAACTCCCACAACGGGTGTTGCAATCGAGGCTCCTATGCCGGGCATGATAGTCCGCTATGAAGTGGAAGAAGGAGCGCAGGTTAAGGAAGGGGATGTTGTCCTGGTGCTAGAAGCAATGAAGATGGAAAATACGATCACGTCTCCAATATCCGGGACAGTGAAAAAAATTAATTTCAAGCCGGGTGACAGTGTTCAAAAAGGCGATGTGCTAGCAGTTATTGAGTAAATTCGCAAAGCGGAACCGTCCATGGGCAAATGCCCGAGATTGTAAGAACTTACATGGGCGGTATCCGCTTAATTATCAAGGAGGAAACCTACTGATGGGTCTTAGCAGAAAGAAAATCACCATTGTTGGATCAGGTTTTGTGGGAGCTACGGCGGCTCACTGGGCAGCTATTAAAGAGCTGGGTGATATATGCCTGGTTGATATAGTGGAAGGAATGCCTCAAGGAAAGGCTCTCGACCTCCTGGAAGCTTCCCCCGTTGAAGGATTTGACGCTCAAATCATCGGCTCGAACGATTACGCCGACACGGCAAACTCAGATGTTGTAATCATCACGGCAGGACTTCCAAGAAAACCGGGTATGAGCCGTGACGACTTACTTTTCAAGAACGCAGAAATTGTTAAGAACGTTACAGAACAGATCGCCAAATATTCTCCAAATGCTTACATCATAGTGGTATCAAACCCGCTAGATGCTATGGTTTATGTGGCTCATAAGGTCAGTGGCTTTCCTACAAATCGAGTAATGGGAATGGCAGGTGTTCTTGATGCTGCTCGATTCAGAACTTTCATTGCGATGGAACTCGGAGTATCGGTCGAAGATGTCACAGCCTTTGTTCTTGGTGGTCATGGTGACACCATGGTTCCCCTTCCCAGATACAGCACAGTTGGGGGTATTCCCATTACTGAACTCTTAAGCTCTGAAAAAATAGAAGCTATTGTCGAGCGAACCAGAAACGGCGGTGCTGAAATCGTAAATCTCTTAAAAACCGGAAGCGCTTTCTTTGCACCTTCAGCTTCAGCGGTCGCAATGGCGGAAGCGATCATCAAAGACAAGAAACGGCTCATGCCATGTGCAGCTTATTGTGATAAAGAATACGGAGTCGGAGGTTACTTCGTTGGAGTGCCGGTCATTCTGGGTGGAAATGGAGTAGAAAAAGTTATAGAAATCAAGTTAACATCGGAAGAAGAAGCGGCTTTCAAACGTTCAGTTGAAGCAGTAAAAAGCCTGGTAAGCAAGCTATCCTTATAATAAGGCGAGAAAATGGCGGGGACCTGGTCCCCGCTTCATGTTTATAGGTTATTGAACCGACAACTTCTCGTTAAAAGGAAGTCTTACTATCAAAGTAGTTCCCTTACCCTCCTCGGATTCGACAACCACCTCGCCACCATGGCTTTCGATTACCGACTTAACAATAGCCAGTCCCAATCCAGTTCCTTTTTCTTTTGTTGTAAAAAAAGGCCTGAAAATTTTTTCCTTGAGATGATCTGGAATACCGGGACCGGTATCTGAAATCCTCACCTCACAAAATTGGCCATTAAACTTAATATCTATAGTGAGCTCGCCTCCCTTGGGCATTGCCTGCAAAGCGTTTACGAAAAGGTTGTAAAAAGCCCGATGTAGAAGCATTGAATCGGCTCGGACCATCGAGGGTTTTAACAAACCGTTCTTATACTCTTTTCGAACTGCTACCCCTCGTTCCTTACACTGATTTTCAATGAAGGATATAGCCTCATCCAGCAAATCTTCTAAAATAATGTTAGAAAACTGGGGATCTTTAGGTCGGGCAAAGTCAAGAAATTCCGTTACGATACTGTTTAATCTTGTAGCTTCATCTACAATAATACTAGCAAGGCGCTGATTTTTTTCATTTTCAAGACGCTTACGTAATAACGACGCCGTGCTGTGAATGATACCAAGAGGATTTTTAATTTCGTGAGACACCGAAGCGACCATTTCTCCCAGAGAGGCAAGATGTTCAGCTCTATGTAATTTCTCTTTTAATCTGATGCGCTCCATGGCTCTTTTTTCGATAATCTTCTCTGCTCGTCTTGCAAAAAACAGCAAAGCAGAAAGCAAAATCCCCACAAACACAGTAACAGAACCTATAACAATCCATTGAAAGCGAAAGATCTTTTCGTAATCTCCAGAAATATCTTGAATAATCTCAAAAACAGCCACTGTGCCAACAACTTCCTGATGCGTTTCTAACTCTATCATTCCAATCCACATAGGGATGTAGGTCACCAGAGCTTGCGCCTTGTTTCCCCAGGGCCATTCAAACCCCAGAAAGGACTTACCTCCCTTGAATACTGATACAATATCGCCCTTAAGAGATCTCTTAAACGGCTCCCCTAAATTTTTTTTAGTCCCGAGAGTTACACCCTTAGAAGTGCTATAAGTCAATTCCCCAAGCAGGTCATAAATATTTACTTCTTTGACGGGAAATCCATGTATGGTGTTTCTAACTATAATATCAAGCTTCTCATACTGTTCACGCTTGCTTAAGCGAATCGCCCCTTCTGTAGCTAGAGTATCAAGTATGAACTCCCTAACAACTCGATAATTCAAGTTTTTCGCCAGCAAAGATGCATTTTCTTCACTCTTCCTTAAAACGATTTTTTTTGCGCCACGGGCTATAAAGCTTGAAAAAACAAAAGCTCCTATGAGCACAACGCACAATCCCACCACAGAAAGATACTTTACCAGTTGAAAAGGCTTGATGGTTTCTTCTTCTTTTTGGTGTCCAACCTTTTGGGTAAAAGAGTCAACTACATTTTTCATCTACCAAAATTCTCCACCATGGCAGCGTATTTTTCAAATCCCTGGCGTCCCATCAGACCATAGGTCATCATTTTAGACAGTTCTACTCCGGGTTGATCAAAAGGATTTATCCCGTAAAGAAATCCCATAAACGCCGTCTGAAGTTCAAACATGAAGAAAGCCTGGCCAAAAGTAAAAGCATCTAAAGTTGGAAACCACACTGTCATGTTAGGACGACCAGCCTCAGCTAGAGCGCAAGCAGTGGCACGCTGTTCAGCGTGCAAAAGTTCACCTAAAGTATGTCCTCCCAGATATGCAAGGGTAGCTTCTTCTTTATCCGGCTGGGGAATTTCTACATCGCAAACCCAGTTTTTGACCCCAAGAAAAATTATCACCTTGTCATTCGGACCTTCACGGTAGAGTTGTAGCTGTGAGTGTTGATCCGTAACGCCCAGAGCCTTAATCGGTGTGATTCCCACGGAATATCCGTCATCAAGTCTTTTCTTTCCTAGACTCTCGGCAACAAGCTGACGTAACCAATCGGCAAGGTAATACAATCCATCTGCATAAGCCCAATAAACATGTGTCGATTTTTTCTTTTCAGAATCAAACACAAATTGATACAAGCCGTTTTTAACAACAGGATTATCCATAAGAGATGACCCGCTTACAGCGTCAGCCATCATAACTGCTCCTTCCCATAGTGCTTGAATGTCAACTCCAACGCACAGGGCAGGGACTAAACCCACAGGAGATAACACGGAAAATCGGCCACCTAGAAGAGAAGGAACAGTGCATGATACAAGGTCCATAGATCTAGCGATCGTTCTTAGGATACCCTTTTCTGGATCGGTAATAGCAATAATGTGGTTCTTAGCTGCATTCGGTCCAACAGCCTTTTTAATTTTTTCCCTTACAATAAGAAACTGGCTCATAGTTTCAGCCGTAGTGCCGGACTTGCTGATAACAATAACAAGGGTTGATTCCCAATTGATCATTTCAAGGAGAGATCCAAAGGTAACAGGATCAATGTTGTCCATTACAAAAAAGCGAGGAGTAGCAACAAGATTATGAAATGGGTGTCTCAAAGCTTTAAAGATGGCTATAGCCCCGAGAGCTGATCCTCCTATACCGAGCACAAGAACGTTTTCCCAGCTTTTTTGTCGAATCACTTCTTCAACAGTTCGAACTTCCCTTATAACCAAGTCATTCTGGAGTATATTCCAGAAAGCAAGCTGAGACTTGTCTCGCTCTTCAATAATTTTATTCCATGCCTGTTCCGCCTTTAAAAGGTATCTTTCCAACTCACTTTCACTCACGCCATGTTCTTTGCCCACAATTTGTGGATCAAAAAAAGCCCAATCAAATTCAAGTTTCATCACGTTTTTGCTGTTCTGTAGCATAATGACCTTCTCCTTTTTTAACACGGTTGATCATAGCTTTCATTTTTTTGCGACGTTCAGAAAGCAAGTTACTCCATCTTCCTTCCCAGCCTCGGTTGGTTGGTTCGTAGAAACGAATGTCTTCCCATCCTTCTGGCATATAAAATTCCGGAATCCACCCTTCTGGGTAGTCGTGAGGATATTTGTAGTCTTTTCCACAACCCAAATTTCTCATAAGTTCTGTAGGAGCATTACGAAGATGCAAAGGGACAGGGATGGTGCCTGTTTGAGCAGCAAACGCTCTTGCCTTTCCAAAAGCCTTATAAACACTGTTGCTCTTGGGAGCCAGGGACAAATATACAACGGCATGAGCAATTGCAAGATCACCCTCTGGACTTCCCATTATTTGGTAAGCCTGAAAAGCAGAAACAGCTTCCACCAAGGCAAATGGGTCAGCAAGGCCCACATCTTCGTAAGCCGCCTGGATAACTCGCCTCATTATGTAAAGAGGATCTTCACCTGCTTCAAGCATACGGGAAAGCCAGTAGAGAGAAGCATCTGGATCGCTTCCACGAATGCTCTTATGGAGGGCGGAAATCAAATCGTAATGCTGATCCCCAGTTTTATCATATCGTATAGCCGGTCTCTGCATGGCATCTTGCACAGCCTGTTCATCAATAAAACGGATTTTTTTATCTGGGTCTGGTGGTGTGGTCATAACAACTGCTTCAAGGGTATTTAGAAGCCGTCTAGCATCTCCACCCGCCCACTGGATTATCAAATCCTTTGCCTTCTCGCTAATCTCTACAGGATAGGCTCCAAGCCCCCGTTCTTTATCGGTTAGTGCTCTATCCATTATTGCGGCTAGATCTTTTGAAGAAAGTGGACGAAGCAAAAGCACATGTACTCTAGAAAGCAACGGGCTATTGATTTCAAAAGATGGATTTTCTGTAGTAGCACCTATAAGCCGAAAAAGACCGGATTCCACATAAGGCAAAAGGACATCCTGCTGAGCCTTATTAAGCCTGTGAATTTCATCAATAAAGAGCCAAGAACGTTTGGCTTTAGTCTTCCAGACCGTTTCAGCCTCGTCAGCTGCTCGCCGAATATCATGAACTCCAGCGGTAACGGCTGAAAATGTCATAAAATGGCCGTCACAGTGTTTTACGATAAGCCTTGCCAGAGTGGTTTTACCAGAACCGGCAGTTCCCCAGAGTATAAGAGAAGGAAAATCCTTTTTCTGGAAAAATCTCCAAAGAATCTTTCCCGGAGCGAGAAGATGTTCTTGCCCCACGAATTCTTCAATGCGAGTTGGGCGCATACGTTCTGCAAGTGGTTCTCGTCTAATAAAATCAAGACTCATTTTGCTTAAACCTCACACATAGGGCAACTGAAATAGTTTTTCTCTAGAAGATTATAGCTAGTCCCAAGAGATGGTCAAATTGTATCAAGTATGTTCCCAAAAAGCTGACCATAACGAATGGATGTGGACACTTTTAGAACGAATTGATTTTTATTTTTCTAAAAATCGCAAAGCAGTGATGACACATTAGGGTAGTTTATAAGGTTGAACTTAACTTGCAGGAAAAATCCGTAAAACAGTATCCTTACTAAAAATTGATACAATTAACTACTAAGTAATACCATGGGCAAATAAAAATAATCGTCATGGGTATATATAAACAGGAGTTCCTACACGGACCATTTCAATCAACTCGTCTATATCAGAATTGTAAAGAGCGATACAGCCTTCTGTCCAATCCGAATGAGCCCCACCACCGTGGATAAATATATAACCTCCAAGAGGAGTATCCCATGGGGGAGTGTCATAACGGCGGTATGCATCTTCTATTCTTCGATAATCGCTCACAGTAATTAGACCATTCATTAGAGCCTTCTCAGCATGGGCAAGAGATGGATAACTCAAACCTATAGATTTATAAAATTTGCTCCTTTCATTTTTCCTACAAACATAGAACACTCCCTCCGGTGTTTTACCGTCTCCTTCACGCTCTTTATCTCCTTGGGGATTTTTCCCTAGACCTATCGGATAGTCGCGAACAATAGTATCACCATCAAAAACATACATTCTGCGTTTTGACTTGTAGACGAAGATCTTAGGATCCTTAACCATATAAGCCGGGCGCAAGTAATCGAATTTGAGTTCAACTTTTGGGGGCACAACAGGTTTTTCCACTTTAGTTTCCTGAGAAGAGGGAGAAAATAGAGAACAACCCGCCACCATCATCAAAAGAATAAGCAGAAACAACCATTTTCCAAATCGCATAACAGTCCCCTTTTCAAATCTGCCATTGATGTGTTATTGAGCTGAGAGTTGAACCTGCGGGAGTTCTATAATCTTTGGACGTATAAAAATCAAGAGTTCGTTTTTTTCAACCTTGGTATCCTTAGACTTAAACAAGTTCCCAAGAACAGGTATTTTGGACATGCCAGGAGTTGAAACATTAGCTGTGCTCATCGACTCCTCCAAAACTCCACCAAGCACCACAATCGAGCCATCTTCCACAAGGATTTTGGTTGTAACTGCCCTTCTTTTGATGGACGGTTCACCTTTAGCCGAAACTACGGAAAAATCGGGATCCGATTTTTCCACGGATAGATCGAGCAAAATCCTTTTGTCAGGGGTAACACTTGGAGTAACATTAAGTTCTAATTTAGCTTCCTTGAACTCCGTAGTAGGTTCTTGCTCCTTTCCCTGCACAGTGTAAGGAATCTCGAGACCTTGGCTTATTTTAGCCTGCTGGTTATTAAGTGTATGAACTTTAGGAGAAGAAACCAGCTTCGCAGCCCCTCTCTTTTCTCCTAGCTTCAAACTCATATCAATAGAAAAAAGATCTCTTCCTCGAAGGAGATTCCATCCAAACCCGAGAGTAGAACTAAGGGGTGCACTTGTTGTTGCGGGAGTGTTATTTATAGCAAAACCAGGCGAATATGACGTAGCCTTATTTTTAGGATTGGTAGGATCAAAGGTTGTATTCCCTATATTTCGGTAGTTAAATCCCCAATCTACTCCAAGCGATCTTGCAAAATTTGATGTTGCGGTAACAATACGCGCTTCCAGTAGAACCTGTAGAAGGGGTTTATCAAGCATTGCAATAAGCCTTTTAGCATCATCTATTCTAGGAGCATAGTCGGTATAAATAATAGTTCTTGTCCTGGGATCAAGTTCCACTTTTCCGTCACCACTTTTTACAGTGTTCTCAATTTGCCTTTTTACGACGTCCATGTCGGCATAATTGATGGTAAGATAGTGAGTTTCAAGAACCCCGACATTTTTCTTGGATTTTTCCAAGTTCATTTGTTCTTCTATTAATTGTTGTTTGGCTTTAATAAGAGCTTGCTGTTCTTCAAGTTCTTTGCGTAGTTTCTCTTTTCTTGCAATACGCAACACGTCACCAGTTTGTTCTGTGCCTAGATTATTAACTTTTAATATCATATCAAGCACTTGATCCCAGGGAACTTGCTCAACTTTCAGAGTAATTTTACCACCGACATCAGGATCCACGACAATGTTCATGCCAGTAAGATCAGCAATTAAACGTATAACGTTTTTAATATCAGCATCCACCAGATCAAGACTTATAGGTTTTCCAGTATAAACTTTCGGTCCTTCAATTATAGATTCAGAACCCATAGTTACAGAACCACCTGGGGCAACCGCAGGTAATAAGTCCTTACCTTTATCAACCACTGGTGTAAGTGCATAATTCTGGTGGGAATAACCGTCTTTAGCATAACCACCAGAGGAACTGTTTTTATTTGAGGTTATTGAATTCGAGGCTGGATAGATTCGTATATATACGGTAGTCTGATGTTTATCTATCGTAAAGCCATTCCAATCTAATTGTGGTTCTCCAGTAATCAAAACGCCCTGATTATGCGACTTCATTATAACACGTTTTAAGTAAGAAGAACGTATAGGAACGGATGCCACAGGCCCTTCTAAACCAACCCCTTCGAGCAAGATATTAAGTTTCGTCTTATCTTTTGGATCTAAGATTTTGCAATCTTTGAAGGGTTTATCTGTTTCTATAGTTAGCACAAAAGCTCCTTCCTGATCCAATCCTGATATTTTCAGCAATTTGGCATCAGAATCAGCATAAATTGATCCCACCTTTACAAAGATAACTCCCAAAAGAACTATGCTAAGCAGTAAAACTATTCTTTTTGATAAAAAAATCCCACTACCGCTATAACTATAAAAACCTCGATCTTTAATAATTCTCGCAATAATGTAGTTTATCATAAATTCCATTTCACTACCTCCCACCTATTTTTTCTTTCCTTTAGGTTGTTCAGGTGGTTTTTCTACATACCTGTAGGTCTCAACCATACAATCGACATCAACTTCTCCATTACCTTTGCGTTTCATTGTAAAATCTCTGACTTTTAGCACTCTCTGAGTGTGAGCAAGTTCATCAAAAAACATTCCCACCTTGTTATAATCGCCTAACATCGTAAGATGTATAAGAATGGCAGCGTGATATTCTCTTAACTCTTCGCCTTTAGGTTCAAAGAGAATTAGTTGCTTCAAGCCAACTCGACCTCCGAGACCAGAAATATTCTCTAATATTGATGGAATTTCACGAATATCAGGCAGAAACACAAGCAATTCCTGAAGCTTAGCTTCTGCTTCAGTCAATTGCTTCTCTAAATCTTTGGACATTTTTTCAGCTCTTTTCAATTGATCTAAACGGTTTCTTGCTTCTTCAATCTCTTTTGTCTTCTGGGCAATTATTTTTTCATTGCCTTGGTATATAAAATACCAAAAACTTCCAGATATAATCAAAACAGTTCCTATTAAAATCGCAATTTTTTTTCTATTAGAAAGAGTTTTGAGATAAGATTCTATAACTTCTTTTTTCTGAGCAAGGTCATTTTTAAATTTCATGCTCTTTATCTCCAAACTATATCAAGGTTTCTTTGGCTCTTGTTTTTCCTTTGTCGAAGCTATAACTTGAGAAAAATTTTTATATTTGAACCTTAATTCAAATTTACGTAAAACATTACCGAAGTATTCTTCAGCCCTTGATACGACAAGATTTATATCTTCCTGAGGAGCAAAAGATGACTTTTCCAAACTTCTCATAAATTCTACTAGGGTCTCATTACTTTTAGCAAATCCTATAATTGTAACCACATTTCCTGAAAATCTAACTTCTTCAAACCACATACTATCTTCAGGGAGCAAAATTGTCATAAGTGCAAGAAGTCTAACAACATTATCCCTATCTCTTGTAAGACCTGATATAACTTCTGTTCTCTTTTTTACGTCGTTTAGCTTTGCCTGAAGATCCTTTAAGATTTTGTCATATTTTTCATACACCTTTATCTCAGCATCAAGCTGGCTTTTTTCCATATCCAGTTTTTTAATTTTTTGATCTTGATACTTCCACACAGCTCCAGTTATTGCAAGCTCCAAGATGATCACTAGTATATAAAGCCAAAACTGCCACATCAGGGTTTTGGGCTTTTCGATTTTTCTTTCTCGAAGAAGGTTTAGCCGTATCATTTCCCCTTGCCCTCCTCCTGCCTCAAAGCCAATCCAAAACATATCGCCATCTGAGGACCTATGGCTCTGACATAATCTGGATCTACATCCGATTCCACCTTAACTTTCTCGCTAGCAAGAGGATTAAAAATAAAAACGGGGATACCAAGACTTTTCTCGATTTGCAAAGCTATACCCGGAGATCGAGCCAGTCCTCCACTTAGAAATACTCTTTTTACTTTTTTGCCCTCGAGGCTTGAAAAATAATCCATAATGTTTTTCATCTCTGAAACCATTTGATCTATAAAAAACAGGAGGAGCGCTCTAACTTCATCTTCAGGATAGGCAATTACATCGGGATCGACAGTGCCTGTGATAAAACCATAAGCATCTTGGTAAGAAAGTGTGAATTTATCCATCAACTGAAAAATTAGTTCATTAGTTCCCATCAGGAAAGACTTGGTAAATGCTGGAAATTTATTTTCGATAATAACCGAAATACTTTTAGATGCCCCTATATCCACCAGAGCTATAACTTCATCGGCAGGAAGTCCTTCTGTTGCTTCGAATGCATTAAAAAGGGCAAAATAATCAACATCAAGAATGACAGGATAGAGTCCAGCAATGCTCATAAGCTTTTCATAATCATACACTATACCCCGCCTTGCATAGGCGATAAGGATAGTCAAGGTTCCTTCCTTGTTTTCTTCAAGAATATCCACTCCGTAAAAAACTTCATCAGGTGAGTACGTAATAAAATCTTTGATTTTATCATCAACGTAAGAGAAAACAGCGGATCTTTTCATTAGGGGGATACGAGGCATCTCTGTCATTATCTCGTTACCAGGCACACTAAGAACCACTTTTTTCCCTTCCAGATTCAGATTCTGCCACAGCTTTGATATTGTCTTTGCTACAGCTTTTATATCAGCAATGTGATGGCCATCAAAAGAACCCGAGGGATATTGAGCCATCCCAACTTTCTGAACTATGAATTCATTTCTGGTTTGCTTGAGTTGAAGAATTTTTGCGGAATGAGAACCAATATCCAAACCTATCAACGCCTTCTTTCTTCTTAAAAAGGCCATACCCTCATCCCTTTCTATTTTTGCGACACAATTATAGCCCCCAATCTTGCAAGTTAGCTGCTAATTCATATATACTTGCTTTTTGCAAAAAGCAAAAAAAAAATAAAAAAGGAGTTTTTATGGAAGAACAATCTCAAACACAAAGATCGCCACGTCAAATCGTTTGGGAATATGTCAAATCTATCATTATCGCTTTGATGCTTGCCCTGCTCATTCGAGCTTTTGTCGTGCAAGCGTTCAAAATTCCGTCCGGTTCAATGATACCTACCCTATTAATTGGGGATCACATCCTAGTAACCAAGTTCACCTATGACGTTAAAATCCCCTTTATAGATACAACTATCTGGCACAGAGCAACACCAACAAGAGGGGATATTATCGTGTTTAAGTATCCTCTGGATCCTGGAAAGGATTTTATCAAGCGAGTAATCGGGGTTCCTGGAGATAAGGTGTTCATAAAAAACAAACGCGTTTACGTTAATGATCGGGAACTTGAAGAACCCTACGTTCAACACACAGATTCTCGCATATTACCCGCTGAATTAAGCCCTAGGGACAACTTGGGCCCCATTAATGTCCCACCTAATAGCTTTTTCGTTATGGGCGATAACCGGGACGAAAGTTACGACAGCCGTTTCTGGAAATTCGTTGACATATCGGCGGTTAAAGGCAAAGCCTTTATAATATACTGGTCGTGGAATTCAAACGGCCACTTAAGCCTAAACCCAAATAAATTCTTCGTAAGATGGAGCAGGATTGGACGATTAATACGCTAAAAACAGGAGTTCAAAGTTTACTCAGCAATTTCCTTTTTCTGATTCCAAGATCTGCGAATCATAAGAATAATGTTTTCCCATTCTTTTTTAAGCACAGGCTTTATGCCCAAGATCATCTCAAGAAGATCCAGGTCGTTTAATTCAAGGATATTTTCAAAATCCTTTATTTGATCTTCTGAAAGGCTCTCCCCCTGTTGAGTCCAGAAATTTCTTAAAAGTGCCTCTAACTCAAGGTTTGCACGCCTAGAAACATGATATTTTATTTTCTTTTTGCGCAATGCAAGATTATCTCCTTCATTTAGGCTCATGGCATCCTTCTATGCCTTCTCCCAAACATGGTTTAATAATTCAAGCCATGAATTTTTATCTCGCGAAAAAACATGGTGTCTGGGAACATTAAGCCTAGCAAGCCTCCGCCATAATTCTCTTGCTCGTTCTTTCTGATCCTGATCATCACCAAGGACTATTACTATACCATCTTTGTAAGATAAAAAAATATCCTCACCTTGATCAACATCAAGAGGTATTACAACATCACAGTTCTGTAAAACAGTCAATCCAACAGTAATGAAAACCTTTTCTAACCGTTCTTCTGTAGATTCTCCAGGGCCTAAAATAACATGAGGTATGAATGACTCCTTTTTGAATGTCCACAAGAGATTATCAATACGAGTGGCTTCTATCGTGGAAGAAGTAATCACATGAACAGACCGAGAAAAACGTTCCACTATAGATTCTATAAGCTCACCCAGATCTCGATCTTTTCCCTTACGAGTAGTCTCAAAGAATATGACCATGGGATCCTTCTAACAGGTAAGATGAAAGGCTCCAGCTACTCGTTTGGCTTCTTTATAAGCTTCGTTAAAAGCATTCATAGCCTTACCGGTCCTTTCAGCAATCAGTTTTATACTTTTTTCTTCAAGTAACTTTCTCAGTGCATCATCTATTTTCATCAGACCGAAAAATCCTGTGCCAACCACCAACACTTCCGGTTCATAATCCAAAATATCTTGTATATCTTCTTCTCTTAGTTTATGCCCCTCTTTCCTCCACCAATTTGGAATAACACTATCACCGATAATTTTTAGGTCAGATTTATAGGTTTGCCCACTAACTACCATCGAACCAAAACCATACTTCTCTATCATGGATAACTCCTGAACCTAAATTTCAACCCCCACATGCCATACCATAGATTACCTCCAAGGACCCTCCCCCAAAATGCCTTCTTAAACCATCCAACAGATCACTTGAAGGATTAACCTTATACTCATCTCCTAAAAGCACCGTTACTTCCCCTTTTCCATCCACATCAAGCTTCAAGAACACAGGACAATTTCCCCTATGATCCACGATAAGATTACGCAATCGAAACAGATCATCCTTCTGAAGTTTATCTGTTCTCATATGAAGTATCAGTCTGTCTATTGATCGTCGCTCAGCTTCGTCTATGTCAATAATGTCCTTCACAATTATTTTAACACCAGATCGTCTTCCCCAACCAGTTTGCTGTTGAGCATCATCGGCGCTTCCAGCTTCTTCATCATCAAACCCTCCTATTTGGTTCTGAACAGTCCCTATCACCACAACAGGTTCATCTTCGTCGTGAAGTCGATCTCTCACCAGTGCATATGTTTCAGGAAAAGCAACCATTTCTATCAGACCTTCTTTATCCTCTAGCTGGAGAAACCCCATCTTTTCGCCTCTTCTTGTTGTCACCTCCTTTTCAAGCGAAAGAATGCCTGCAAGCACCACTTCAGCCCCATCTGGCATAGTTTCTACATCTCTAGAACTTCCACTACATATGTATTTCAGTCGTTCTTTGTAAATATCCATTGGGTGAGATGAAACATAAAATCCAAGAGATTCCTTTTCATATCGAAGCACTGTCTTTTCATCCCATGGAGGACACTCTGGAAGCTGGGCAGACAACATTGGCTTGACACCACTCTTAGACCCTTTTTTCCCCAGAAGCTCAAATAGAGTCCTTTGTCCTCCCTGACGCTCCTTCTGAAAAGCCTGAGCTCGTTCCAGCGCTTCATCTAGAGCAGCCATCACCTGGGACCGCTGAGGATGAATGGAATCAAAGGATCCACACTTGATAAGTTGTTCGATAATTCGCCTATTAACTTTTTGTAAATCAACTCGTTCGCAAAAATCGAAAATCGAACTAAATGGTCCATTTTTGGATCTCTCTTCCAAAATCGCTTCCACTGCTGCCTCTCCCACGTTTTTCACAGCAGCAAGTCCAAAACGTATTTTTCCGTTTGAAACACTAAAACCACTATTGCTAACATTAATATCGGGAGGAAGGACATCAATTCCTTTTTCTCTACATTCGTTTATTAGCTTAACTATCTTATCCGAATTGCTTAATACGCTATTCATGAGAGAGGCAGTGAATTCCAGGGGATAGTGAGCCTTAAGATAAGCTGTTTGATAAGTTATAAAGGCGTAGGCAGCACTGTGAGACTTATTAAAACCGTAGAGAGCAAACTTTTCCATTTGATCAAAGATCTTATTAGCTTTTTCTTCACTGATATTGTTTGCCTTGCATCCTTCCAGGAAGCGATTGCGCTGAGCCTGCATAACCTCTGGTATTTTCTTCCCCATGGCTCGACGAAGAATATCAGCTTCTCCAAGAGAATAATTAGCAAGAGTGCTCGCAATTTGCATAACCTGTTCCTGATAGAGGATAACCCCGTAAGTCTCTTCAAGAATGGGTCGGAGTTCATCGAGTTCGTATTTTATGGGGATTTCACCGTGTTTAGCTCGAATATACTGATCCACCATCCCGCTCTGGATAGGTCCAGGCCGATAAAGGGCAACAAGAGCCACGATGTCAGAAAAACGCTCTGGTTTAAGTCTAACCAGAATATCCCTCATGCCTGCACTTTCAAGCTGGAAAATGCCCGTTGTGTCACCCAGACATAAAAGCTCATAGGTTTTTTTGTCATCAAGCGGGATGTTTAACATATCGAGTTCTATTCCGTGATTTTTTTTAATCATCTCAACTGCATCTTTTATGAGTGTGAGATTTCTCAATCCCAAAAAGTCAAATTTTATAAGCCCGACCTTTTCGACATATTTCATAGAATATTGAGTAACCACTTCACCATTTTGGTCTCGATAGAGCGGCACATATTCGATTATGGGGCGATCAGCGATAACGATACCTGCGGCGTGAGTTGATGCGTGGCGGGCAAGTCTTTCTAATACAAAAGCAATATCGAAAAGCTCTCTGTACTGCGGATTTTGCATCCTAAGTTCTTCTAATCTGGGTTCTAGTTCAAAAGCTCTCTGAAGAGTCATTCCTAGAGAATCTGGGATTAACTTAGCGATTTTATCCACCTCTGAATATGGAACCCCTAAGGCTCTTCCCACATCACGAACTACTTGTTTTGCTTGCATCGTTCCAAAGGTGGTTATATGAGCAACTCGATCGGCTCCATATTTCTCCGTTACATATTTTAGAACTTCTTCACGCCTCCTTTGGCAAAAGTCCACATCAATATCAGGCATACTCACACGTTCTTCATTAAGAAACCTTTCAAAAAGAAGCCCGTGCTCGATAGGATCAATATCTGTTATACCCATAGCATAAGCCGCAAGACTTCCAGCAGCAGATCCTCTTCCAGGACCAACAGGAATACCCTGACTTTTTGAGTAACTAATAAAATCCGCCACTACAAGAAAGTAAGAGGCAAATCCTGTCTTTTTTATTACCGCTATTTCCTTCTCAAGCCTTTCCTGATATATCCGCCACTGATTTTCTCTCTGTTCATCTGAAAATCTTTGCTGAATCTTCTGCCACCTTTTTACAAGTCCACTCCGAGCAAGTTGTTCGAAACGACTCTCTGCAGTCTCGCCGTTGTCAAGAGGAAATTCCGGAAATATATGTTTGTCTAGCTGGATCTCAAGCTCACATCGGTCGCTAATCTCGATCGTGCTTTTGATCGCTTCTGGAATATGTCGGAATGCCAGAGCCATTTCATCAGGGGACTTAAAATATAGCTCATCAGTATGAAACCTCATTCGTTTCTCATCAAAAATAGTTTTATTAGTCTGTATACAGAGAAGTATTTCATGAGCCCTGGCATGATCTTTTTTCAAATAATGGCAATCATTTGTTGCAACCAGCTTAAGTCCCATTGACTTGGCAAGCCGAATTAACTCTTCATTAACCTGAGCCTGTTCCAATAATCCGTTGGCTTGAAGCTCTATGTAAAAATTTTCCAATCCGAAGATATCTACGTATTGCCCTGCCACATCTCGGGCTTTATCAGGGCGATTTTTCAGGATATTCCGTGCAATTTCTCCTTTCAAGCAACTCGAGAGAGCTATCAATCCCTTAGCATGAACAGATAGACGATCTTTATCTATGCAAGGTTTGTAATAGAAACCTTCCAGGTGGGCTGTAGAAACAATTTTCAAAAGATTTTTGTAACCTTCGAAATTCACAGCAAGAAGAACAAGATGATAGTTTTTGTCATCGTCGTCTTCTTTAATGCGTTTTGCTTCAACCGCTTGATCTTTCAAACCGTAAGGGGTTAGGTATATCTCACAACCTATAATCGGCTTTATACCAGCTTCCCTGGCTTTTTCGTAAAATTCCAAAGCTCCATACATGTTTCCATGATCGGTTATAGCAACGGCAGGCATACCGTAACTTTTAGCAGTTTTCACCAGATCACCTATTTTTATAGCCCCATCCAAAAGGCTGTATTCTGTGTGAACATGCAAATGAACAAAGGAAGACATAAATAAACTCCTTTTCTAAATCACCATAATGTATGTAAAATATTACTCCTGAAATCTATCGAAGAGGAGGTGCGATCAAAAACATTATGGCCTATTCCTACGAAGAACTTCAAGCACTTTACAAAATAGCCAAGATTATAACCAGCGGCAGTGAAATCCGTGATCAGTTCAAAAAGGTGCTCGACATTTTAAGCGAGGATCTTGGAATGAAACGGGGTATGATTTCTGTTCTAGATCTTTCTACCGGCGAGGTCTGGCTCGATGTTATCCAGGGTGTGAATATTCCCCCCGCTATGATTTCCTATCGCCCCGGTGAAGGCATCACAGGACAAGTGGCTCAAACGGGACGTCCCGTTGCTGTAGCCAATCTAGGACAAGAGGTTCATTTTCTCGATCGCACCGGTATCAGAAAAAACCTAAATAGATCAGAGCTTGCATTCTTTTGTGTTCCCATAAAATATCAAGAAAAAGTTGTCGGTGTTCTCTCCGCAGACAGTGTTTCGAAAAAAGATGAAAAAGATTTAGAAAGGGAACTTAATTTACTTACAGCCGTTGCCGATCTGCTAGGAAAATCTGTCTATGTTCGAGCCATCGAGGAAGAAAACTTAAGTTTAAGAAGAATTGTGGCTAACCCTAAAAGACCCAAGACCGACATCATCGGGCGATCAAAGGGGGTTCAAGACGTCCTGATACTTATTGACCAGGTAGCCCCATCTAATATGACGGTTCTAATTTACGGAGAAACTGGCACAGGGAAAGAGTTGGTCGCAAAGGCTATACACGAAAATAGTCCAAGAGCCAACGGACCCCTTGTCAGAGTAAATTGTGCCGCACTACCTGAGACATTGCTTGAAAGCGAACTCTTTGGTCATGAAAAAGGGGCATTTACCGGTGCTTTTACAAGGCGAAAAGGAAGGTTCGAAGAAGCTCACGGAGGCACCATATTTCTAGACGAAGTGGGAGAACTGCCTCTAGGCGCTCAGGCAAAGCTACTAAGAGTCCTGCAAGAACGGGAATTCCAGCCTCTTGGGTCTTCTAAAACCGTAAAGGTTGACGTTAGAATTATTGCCGCAACTAATCGGGATTTACAGAAAGAAGTTGAGAACGGGAAATTCAGAGCGGATCTTTATTATCGGCTTAACGCTTTTACCATTCATATTCCACCACTTCGGGATCGAGGAGCAGATATTCTACTACTTGCTGAACATTTTATTTCTAAGTATTCGCATGAACTGAGTAAATCCGTAAAAAGAATCTCTCCAACAGTAGCCGAAATTTTTCTGAATTACTTCTGGCCAGGAAATGTGCGAGAATTAGAAAATGTCATAGAGCGAGCAGTGTTAATGGCTACAGAAGATACAATTGAAGTTTTTCACTTGCCACCAACTCTTCAACCAAAAAACATCCCCCATTCTGAAAAATCTTTTGGAATTCTTAAATCCATGGTCGAATCCTATGAGAGATCTCTTATCATGGATGCCCTTCAGCTATCGGGTGGTAACGTATCTAAAGCAGCACGACTCCTCAAAACTACCAGAAGGGTTATTCAATATAAAGCTGCCAAGTATGGACTCAAAATTAGATCATCCTAATCAACAATCACCATTTCCTTTTTTGCACCGGAACATTAGGACTATAAGGAATAACCTGAGGTTCGCGATTATCGGGCTCAATTCGATGCCTACCAGGATAATACCTTACCTCAGGATATATAGCAAATTCACCTCTACATCCACTATCAACCCATACCCCGTGTTTATCGAAGCCCCAACTTTGTCCTTCTATACAAGGGCTTTTTGAAAACTGCTTCAAAAGCCTCACTTCTCCAACTACAACGCTCACCGGACAATATTGGTATCTTTCATGTTCGCTCTCGCAGGATATCTTTATCACCTTTGGACCGCTAACTCGCTCTTCTATTTCAAATTTTGCTCTACATCCATTAGTTACCCAGATTCCGTAGCGATCATACCCCCAGGTCTGTCCTTCAATGCAAGGAGCATCTGAAATCTGCTTGATCATTCTAACCGATCCCCTAACTTCAACCTCACAAAAGCGATACCGCATCTTGTGGCTTTCACAAACCACCACTTTAGCCTCAGACAAAACGGGATATAAAACTCCTAAGGCCACTAAAGAAACCAACCATATTAGATGTTTTTGTAGAAACATCATCGTATCTCCCTCGATAAAGCTATTGTTATTTTTCACTTCCCCGTTGCCGAGTCTTCATAAGCTCTGCATAAGTATTGATCTTCATAGCAATTCGGAGTGATGCCCCGTCTATCATTTTTCCATCGAGAGAGAATGATCCTTTGCCCTCTTTTTTCGATACTTCATAAGCTTCTATAATCCTTCGGCTTCTTTCAACATCTTCTTCACCTGGGGAAAAAACTTCTTCGATAATTGAGATCTGATCTGGGTGTATCGCCCATTTGCCATCACAACCTAAAGCAGCAGCAAGGAGACAAGATTTTCGGAGTCCATCTGGATCTTTGTAATTTCCATAAGGTGCATCAATCGCTGCAAGTCCTGCAGCTTTTGCCGCCATAATCATGCGACTTAACGGGAAATGCCAACGATGTCCCGGATAAAATTCTTCGGCTTCACCGTGTCCACTTACCCCTCGGGTCATCGCTCCAACTGAAGCAGCATAATCAGCAATACCAAAAACCAAAGTTTCCAATCTTTCTGAACTGAAGGCTATCTCTTTCACTCTAAGAAGTCCTTCCGCAGTTTCTATGGAGGCTTCCAATCCAATTTTTCCATCAGGTAATCCCACAGATCTTTCAATCTGAGTCAAAATATAATCCACAGCTTTAACTTCACAGGGGTGATTGACCTTAGGAATAACGATTGTGTCGATAGCCTTACCGGCTCTTTCAACAACATCCACAATATCACGATAGGCATAGGGTGAATCCATAGGATTTATACGAACAGAACGACTTCCACTCGCCCATTTCTCTTCTTCAAGAAGACATTCACTGATCATCTGGCGTGCTCGCGCCTTCTCGTCCACAGGAACACTATCCTCAAGATCAAACATCAGCACATCAACAGCAATGTTTCTGGCTTTTGCTAGCATTTTTTCTCTATTACCTGGGACTGAAAGGATGCAGCGACGCAATCTAAAAGGGCGATCCATAATTAAAACTCCTCACATCGTATAAAAGCTAAAGGAGGGGTTTGGGTTGCCACTGCTATATCAAAACAGCATAACGGATTTCTTAACCAAGAATAACCACTAAAAACCCCTCCAGTTTTTGATTGATATATTATTTTTTAACCATTTTTTCCCTAATAGCAGCCTGCGCCGCAGCAAGTCGAGCAACAGGAACACGATACGGAGAACAGCTCACATAATCCAGACCTATTTCGTGGCAGAAAGCAACCGAATGGGGTTCACCGCCATGTTCTCCGCATATACCGATTTTGAGATCCGGTCTGGTTCTGCGCCCTCGTTCCACAGCGATTTTCATTACTTCCCCGACACCATCTCGATCTATAATTTCAAAAGGATCATTATCCCAAATTTCCATCTCTATGTAATGATGAAGGAATTTTGCGGCATCGTCCCGGCTAATACCATAAACCGTCTGAGTAAGATCATTAGTTCCAAAGGAGAAAAATTCCGCTTCTTTGGCAATTTCTCCAGCTGTAATGGCTCCTCTTGGAACCTCGATCATCGTCCCAACGTGATAGTTTATAGAGATGCCCTTTTCCTGGAAAACCTGTTTTGCCACATCATCAACCACCTTTTTCTGATGGCGGAGTTCAAGAACATGTCCAACAAGAGGAATCATAATTTCTGGATCAACCGGTATTCCCTCCGCTGCGACCTCACAGGCCGCTTCAATAATTGCTCTGGCTTGCATAGCTGTAATCTCTGGATAAACAATTCCCAGACGGCAGCCGCGGTGACCGAGCATCGGATTAGCTTCGTGGAGGTTCTGTATCTTAGACCACAGTTCTTCAAAGGGTACCCCCATCTTTTTGGCAAGATCCGCAGCAGTTTTTTCATCAGCAGGCAAAAATTCATGGAGTGGTGGATCAAGAGTTCTAATAGTTACAGGAAGTCCGTTCATTACCCGGAAAATACCTTTGAAATCCTCTTTTTGCATGGGAAGAAGTTTTTGCAGGGCCTTTTCTCTTCCTTCCCTGTCTTTAGCAAGAATCATTTCTCGCACTGCATCGATGCGATCACCCTCAAAAAACATGTGCTCTGTTCTGCAAAGCCCGATTCCTTCTGCTCCAAAGGCTATTGCTATAGCAGCCTGATCAGGCTTGTCCGCATTTGTTCTGATGCCAAGGCGGCGATATTTATCTGCCCAGGACATAAGTTTCATATAATTCTGAACTATGGATGAGTCGTTCATTCCAAGAGTTTTCTCAACCACTACTCTCACAATTTCAGAAGGTTGAGTAGGAATCTGACCCAATAAAACTTCACCGGTAGATCCATCAAGAGAAATCCAATCTCCCTCTCTAACCACCAGGTCCCCAACGGCAAATTGGCGAGCTTTGTAATTTATATCCAAAGCGCCACAGCCAACGATGCAGACTTTGCCCATCTGTCTTGCCACAAGAGCCGCATGAGAGGTCATGCCTCCACGACTGGTAAGAATTCCTTGAGCAGCGTGCATACCTCGGATGTCTTCCGGGGACGTTTCCATACGCACAAGAATAACTTTTTCCCCTCGTTCTGCCCATTCTTCAGCATCAGGAGCGTTGAAAACAACTCTACCTGTAGCAGCTCCAGGACCGGCATTTAATCCCTTGGCAATAAGAGCTCCCTTTTTTATAGCGTCTTCTTTAGCTTTTATATCGAAAGTAGGTCTAAGAAGCTGTGTAAGCTGTTGAGGATCAACTCTAAGTACCGCTTCCTCTTCTGAAAGAATTCCCTCTTCAACCATTTCCACGGCGATCCTAAGAGCAGCAAAGGCGGTTCTTTTACCGGATCTAGTCTGCAGCATCCACAATTTTCCGCGTTCTATTGTAAACTCGATGTCTTGCATATCTCGATAATGACGATCAAGAATACGACGAATTCTTTCGAGTTCTGCATACACCTCGGGCATCGCTTCCTCTAAAGAAAGCACATCAGCATTATCACCTTTCTGAGCTTTGTTGATTGGTTGCGGTGTCCTTATACCGGCAACAACGTCTTCACCCTGAGCATTTATGAGATATTCGCCATAAAGAACGTTTTCTCCGGTAGCTGGATTTCTAGTAAAGGCAACACCTGTGGCGGAATCTTCTCCTAGATTTCCGAAAACCATTGCCTGAACATTAACAGCCGTGCCCATATCTGAAGGAATATTGTTAAGTTCTCGATAAGCGATAGCTCTGGGATTATCCCAGGACTTAAAAACGGCTCCAATAGCACCCCACAACTGTTCCCATGGATCATCCGGGAAGGTTACATTAAGGCGGTCCTTTATAAGCTTTTTATAAAGTCTTACTAGTTCTTTCAGATCATCGGCTGTAAGTTCATAATCATAGGTAACACCCCGATCGTGTTTCATGCGATCAAGAATTTCTTCAAAAGGATCTATTTCGTCTTTGGCAGCCGGCTTAAGCCCCAGCACTACATCTCCATACATCGCAACAAACCGACGATAACAGTCATAAGCAAAACGCTCATTATTTGCTTGCTTAGCCAAGCCTACAACAGTTTCGTCATTGAGACCCAGATTTAGGACAGTATCCATCATTCCGGGCATACTTACCGGGGCACCAGATCTTACAGACACTAAAAGGGGATTAGATGCATCCCCAAAACGCCTTCCCACGACTGATTCTATGTGGTGAAGAGCTGCTTCAACTTGAGGCTTCAATTCTTCTGGATAGGTTTCACCTTGAGAGTAAAAATAAGAACATACTTCAGTCGTGATGATAAAGCCTGGTGGAACGGGAATACCAAGATTTGTCATTTCGGCAAGATTTGCACCTTTGCCCCCCAAAAGACCTTTCATCTTAGCATTCCCTTCGGCTCTTCCCCCTCCAAAAACATAAACGTATTTCTTCACCATAACCTCTCTCCTACCCTATGAGAAAGTTTGCAATCAGTTAATAAAATCTTTAAGGCTTGGATAACACCAAGAAAATCGAAAAACCCCATCTTGAATCAAAGATGGGGTTTTATAGTAAAAAGTTTTTGGAAGAAAATAAAGTCTAGAGTTCTAACCAGGAATCTGAATATAGAGTATGTCCAAGAATGACTCGAGCAGTCTTAACGTAATCCTGCTCTTCCTTGGTAAGAGAACTCATATCTATGGGTTCGCCATCTTCTACCTTATACACAAGAGCTTCTAGTTCGGGACGCTTGCCCCGAGCTATAGCATGAAGATCTTTATCGAAGCAATCAACTATAGCTGATTGCATCCCCCAACGCTTCCATAAAATGAGCATTACTTGATTTAGAATTGGACGAAGATGCTCAGGAGCACCATTAGAAACGTTAGATAATCCTATTGTTGAACTGCAACCTGGAGCTATATCAGGGAACATCTTCATAAATGCCAGAGCGCTCATAATCTGGTTTTGCTGAACATTAACAGGGGTTTGAATTGGGTCTATATAAATTCTTTCTGGTGGAATGCCCATCTCAGTAGCTCTGAAAAGAAGTTCAGCGCAGAGCGCTCCACGCTCATTTTCATCTCGAGGCATCCCCTCAGGTCCCCACAAAAGTCCAACAAACTCAGCATCATATTCTTTTGCTAAAGGAAGAAGCGCCTCCATTCTCTCAGGGCGAACCATAATCGAGTTAATCATGGCTCTTCCTTTTTTGTGAACCTTAAGCCCCGCTGCTATAGCTTTTATATTAGAAGTGTCCAGGGCTAGAGGAAGGTCAACAACCTCGTGAATAACAGGCACTAGCCAGGACATCAATTCTTCTCCATATTTACCAGCCGGACCAATGTTAAGATCTATGTAATCCATTCCAGCTTCAGCCATCTGAACAGCTAGTTCTTGCAATGTCTTGGCATCCCTCTCTTTAAGCGCCTTACCATATTTCTTGCTTACAATGTTAAGATTTTCACCAATAAGTTTCATGAGAATCTCTCCTCCTTCTTAGAGGTGCCCATTTTGACCAACTTTACAACCAGGGGCAATCCTTTACTTTTCGATTACCCCTGGTAATTTTGCTTTTCCCTATGATTAATAAAAACTATTTAGGAGAAAAAGTCTTAAGGAATTTTGTAATCTGGCTAGCTTCTCGAGGACCAACCACAACATTATATCCAGCAAGTTCTTCCTCAAGCTCTCCACTTATAGCTGCCGCATAACCCGGAATTACCACACTCTTATGTTTAACCTTATCAAGAACTCCGCACTTCTTTATCCAGGCTCCCACATCTTCACCGGAGAACTTACCAGCAGCCCAAGCGGTCATAACAGAGAGTCCTTCAGTGTCCTTAACCACCAGCCATGCCGGCATACGGCTAGATTCAACTTCACCGGAAACGATAAAGTAAGTAAGAGAGAAGTTACAAGTAACAAGAACAGGTGCATTTTCATCCGGATTGTTAATAGGATAGACACCGGGTTCTGCTGTCATGGGTCGCTGTGGATCTGTAAAGATATTAAGCCGCTGCAAGAGAAGCGGGAAAACAAAATGAGGTTGTAAATCGCTTAAAAGGACTATACCTCCGTATTTTGAAATAAAAGTTGCGGCAACCATAACTTCTTCTTCAGGGCTGGAAGCCATTTCGTTAGCGAAAACAATGGTTGGAAATCCAAGAGGTCTCGCTCTATCAACAAGAGCAGCTCTTCGGATCTGGACACTATGAGTAAAAGCTGTCTTTAGATCTCGAACACCGGTGTCTATGACGATGTCTTTAATTTCCATTTTCATGAGATTCTGAGTGATCTTCATAACCGTGTCAAGCGTGCCGTCGCTTCTTACAGCCACAGGGCAGTCATATTTTTTGGCAATAGGTGCCATCTTAGGACCGTTCTTCATAGTCACCGCGTAGATTAGTGGCTTTCTATCTTTGGCAACGGCGAGAGCTGCTTCCATTACATCAGGATTGGGAGAAACAAGTATAAGCGCTGCATCGGTAAGTCCCATGATTTTTTCTACAAAGGCTTTATACTTTGCCGGATCGTTGGTTTTATCCTGAATTGCGATAAATTCGGGACGCATTAACACGCCGACTCGTTCAAACTGCAGGGCTTTAAAACGATCCAACTTGCCCTGAACGGAAGCATCATCTTCATCCGTTGAAATAACACAGCCAAGTCCAGTTGGATTATTGAAAGTTTTCTCATGACGAAACTGAACTAATTCTCCACCGACTTTGGTTGCATAATTACCCGTACCTATAACTACGGTTCTAATCGGGGGAGCCGACTGTTCCGCAAGAATCTTCTTTGCCTCTTCCGACACATAAGGACAGGAGGCAAGCTCAGCCTTGCCAGCCGCAAGGTTCATTGCAAAAGCAAGACACGTAGAAACTCCACACTCACCACAATTTGTCTTAGGAAGCAATTTAAAAATCTCAATTCCGGTCATTCCCATTGTTTAGTCTCCTCCTCACCATTTCGAGAGAACCAAACAGGAAGATGACAGGTATCCCCAGATTATCACCTGTCATCTTCCCACTCTTATTCAAATACTACCAACCTTCCTCCTTAGATTCTCCACCAGCTCCCCAATCGGCTTCACCAGCTGCTTCTTCACCCCATTCGGCTTCACCAGCAGCCGCTTCCTCAGCGGGTGCTGCGGCGGCTTCAGCCGCTTCTGCAGCAGCCGGCATTTCACCACCCAGAATAGGAGGCATAGAAAGAGCCGGATGGCCTACCTTTTTGAGGAACTCAAGAACTTCTTCCTCTGTAACACCATCTTCTTCCGTTGCAATCATATCGATAAAGTTAGGAATACCAATTTCTTCACCACGCTTTATTAGTCGCTCTCGAATTTCTTCCTTCAGCATCTTGGGCATCCACACGAGCCTCTTTATACCGCCATCGCCAGCAATGAATTTCCTCTGAGTGATATTATACTTGCTATGTCCAACGAAACCAGGTGTTACCGCTCCACCACCAATGGTTCCAGCAAGAGTCGTAAACTTCATTCCGCATGGTGTCATACCAGTATATTCTCGGTTTACTGTCATAACACCGTTGCAGAGCGGAAGAACCGCCGCAATACATTCACAACAACCACAGGTTGTCATTGGGTCATAAACAACACTGTAGAAATTGTAGCTCTTAATAGCTCCTCGCGACGCCCTTTCAACAAATTCATTAACCCCTTTAAAGTTCCCAAGAACCGGATTCAAAACCTCCCCTTTAGGACAGGGCTGGTTAGGACCGGTTGGGTTTATTTCGTAAGAGGCTTTGCAATCGAGCCAGTTGTATGCTCCACAGAGACCTGTTCTCTCAGGGCTTATAACGCACACGTGAGTAGGAGCAAAGGACTGGCAGAGCACGCAGGAGTAGAAAATATCCGTAGTCTCATCAGTCATACCTTCAATACGCTCATCTCTCATCTTATAGCGAGCTTGGGCAATCTTTAGGAGTTCTCGCACCTTATCTTCTTCAGTATATATTTTTATCTGGCATTTGTCGAAAATAGCTCCAAAATCCTGATGGAATTTAGCATGGAGAATCTTCCCTATATGTTCAAGAGTAAATCCTTTTTCTACGGCAGACTTGCTGATACGATACCAGGCTATATCGCGCTGTCCAATATGCATTACGCCCTGAGCATAGTTAATAAGATGGTGAATTTGACGTTCTAGAATTGGCTCATAATCTTCTTGCATCTTACGACCCGCTACCTCAACTATAACACCAAGCGGCAGGTTCGAACCAGGTGGCACATCTTTGATGTCAGGACCGATAACCTCCACCTTCCCGTCTTCAACTTCGTGCATTTCAGCAATACGCACAAGCTCAAAGCAAGGAGTCTTACCACCACCACATTCAAGATAGACATCATCCTTACGTACTCGCTCACCTTCGAAGGCTGGACCGTAAGACACAGGAACAGGAACTTCCGTAACCGTTACTTTAAGACCTCTAACTTCAATCGATTTTGCCACAATCTGATCGTGAGGCACATTAGAAACAACATGTTCGTAAGTGCATACACCTGTCGGTAGAATTTCTGGAATATCCGTATCGGCGATTGTCGGGAAGCCCCAGTTAATAGCACCAGCAGCATTCGCTGCCCATTCAGCATTTACTTCACCAAGAGCATTAACGAAGGCGAAGATACGATCCTTGTTATATAGAAGGATCCTTTTGTAATCACCAGGCTGGACACCACCAAAAGCCATAGCTGCACGGTTTGCAAAACCGAGAGCAAACACAGCCGCAGAAATTTCAGGGCCGAAAGGCACAAGACGTGTATTCCATCCGATCTGAACTCCCGCTTGAATAAGCTGTTCGGTAAAGGTTGTGCCATTCTGATTGGCGCACATAAAGACGTAAATAGCCTTCTTCTGATATTCTTCCGCAATCTTTTTAGCGGTTTCAACATCGGGGGCTGCACCTACAATAGCAACAAACCCAGGGGCAGTTCCATCGACGAATTCCACACCGCGCTTTCTCATAATAACGTCATCGGCAGCACCAACCCAGATCTTTCCGTTTTCGATATCGGGATCTTCTTGAGGATAATAGAAATCAGGCTCTTCAAGGTAGCGAATCGCTTCCAGAATTTCTTCAGCAAGAATTGCTGCCATACCCGCATCCAGAGTATTACCAAGATAGGGAGTGTAAATTCTTTTGCTTATATGAGGGGGAAGCAACTGCTTGCATCTATTCAAAACCTGCTCAGCATCTCCGAGTTTTTCAACTTTTATTCCAAGAATTGAATAAATAATAGGAAGGTAATAAGCAGTGTTCGGAAAGCCTATGGGCTCATTTGGCCCATATTTATCCATTGTCTGCTTCCATTTGCCTTCCACTTTTGCAACAATGTTATAAGCACCCTGTATTGCTGCAAATGCTACCAATCTCGACATATCTTTACTCCTTTTCTTAAGGATATTTTCTTAAGCCTTTCTGATCTTCCATGACCGCCCTTCTTGGGAAAATTTGCCATGCCCGGGATCCCAGGAATATCCCAGGATCCCCAAAATACCTTACATAGTCTCCAAGGCTCGACGGTCAGCCATATCGAAAAGTTTTCTTTCGCGCGGACCCATAATGCCGAGAGCCATACGTCTCTCGTCAATATGGGCTATCATTTTACGAGCCATATCGTATGGATCATCAGAAAAATCCCATTTTCCAAGTCCAAGCTCCGCTAATCCTTCAAACAGGAATTTTTGGAACTTGGTTCCCTGAACGACAGGGAATGTTCCTCCAAAAACAGTGTAAACTCCTGAACATACGAAGTAATGACCAATCGATATAGCTTTTTCACTCATCCACTCAGGCGCTGCTCCAGCTACAGGCAGATCAGCTATACTATTACCCAACCCTCCAATGCGAACCATTTCAGCACAAGCAACAAGAATACGGCTATTGTCCACGCAGGAACCAAGTCCTAGAACAGGCGGCATACCAACAGTTTCGCAAACTTCAGCAAGTCCATCTCCAGCAAGAACAGCCGCATCAGGTTTCATTAGACCAGCTTTAGCAAGAGCAATCTGGGAACAACCGGTTTGAACCACAAGAACATTGTTCTTTATCAACTCTTTAACAAGCTCCACATGGAAATAATCCTGCCTTACGCGCGGGTTGGTGCAACCAACAACACCAGCAACACCCCTAATACGCCCATTTATAATATTTTCATTCAAAGGCTTATAAGAAGCTCGGAAGGTTCCACCAAGCATATAATTAATATATTCATGAGAAAATCCATGAATACCTAGATCTCTACGCTGTGGAATGACTATTCTTTCGGGTCGAGCATTCTTAAACCGCTCAATAGCCATCTTGACTATCTTATCAGTGCATTCCCTTGGGCTTCTCTCATGAAATTCAATGTGCTCGGCTCCCTCAATTTTACATCGAGGGTTAGTGGTGAAAAACTTTGTTCCATAACATTTAGACATGGTGACAAGAGATTGTTTAATACACTGCACATCAACTGCCATCGCATCTACAGCACCAGTTGCAATAACCACTTCCGTGCTCATGAAGTTACCGGCATGCGGAACCCCATGTCGGCTAAGAACTTCAGCACCGGAACAGCACATCCCAAGGAGTTGAATTCCCGCTGCACCAGCGGCTTTGGCTTCTTCAATAAGTGCAGGATCATTAACCGAATCGATCATAGATTCAAAAAGATTGGGCTCATGACCATGAACGATAATGTTAACATGATCTTCCTTGAGATATCCCATATTAACACCAGCTACCAGAGGCTTGGGAGTTCCAAAGAGAATATCCGAGATTTCAGTTGCTACCATCGAACCGCCCCAACCATCCGCAAGAGCCGTCCTACCACATTGTAAAACAATATTTTGATAATCCTGATCTACACCCATATGAGAGCGATGCATAATTTCCATAATTTCTCTCATCGCACCTCGAGGAACCAGCCCATACTTTCTCCATGTCTCCAAAGTCTTAGGAGGAACGCGCTTTGCAAAAGGAATTTCACCTTCAACCTGAGTGTAGGTCCTTTCCAATTCATGATAAAGTTCTTTTGCCACAGTAAGGGTATCTTTACCGTCAACGGAAATACCTATGCTCTTTGCTACTTCTCTAAGTTTTACTTCATCCTTTATCTGATAGTCTTTAATATGACCATTTACTACATCGCGGAAAACATCAAGCATGGTCATGCCGTGGTCAGTATGAGCTGCACAGCCGCTTGCTACCATGCGAGCAAAGTTACGAGCCTGAATTGTATCGATAGTTGCACCACAAACACCAACTCTTGAATATGGATCTTTCGGATTTAAGCGGCATGGTCCCATTGCACAGTGCTTACAGCAAGCAGATTCCACTCCAATAGGACAAGGCTTCATTTCAGCAGCACGCTGAAATGCCGTTTCCACCCCATCTTCTGCAGCCTTCTGGAGCATCATAAGGGTGGCTTCACAGGTGGTAAATTCTCTGAAATCATACTGTTTTTTCTTTTCTTTCTTTTCTACTTCCGCCATAGTTACACCCCTTTTTACCCCTTCTTGGGGATTTTTATTAGGAAAATTAAAACCTTATGCCATCATCTTTTCAATGTAGCTCTTCACAAGCTTAACACTTTCGGGATGACGAAGTATCACAACATCTGATCCCGCAAGAAGAAAACTTACTGCCGTAACAACCTCCATCATGACAGCTCGCTTTTTAGGATCTCCAAGTTCTGGGGCTTCTTCTACAGTCTGTCCTGCCTCTTTGGTCTTCCAAACTTCAATACCAATGTTGTTAATTATAGGATTAGCCAGCTTGTCATCTCCCTGAGCCAGCGCTGCCTGGGTAATACGCTCCATGACCGAATAGGTATATTCCAAACCGTAACCCAAGGCTCCCGTTGTAGGATCAATAAGAATGTTGTCATCTCTTACACCCAGGTTCCCAAGAAGAACGTTAAGCTGCTTAGCAAGGTTAACATCTATTGGGGTAGACGCAACAACTACATGACCATAAGCCATACAGGAGGCTCCAATTTGTTTATGATCGCCCTCTTCTGTAGGAGCTATCGCAAGATGTTTTCCGCTGCACTGCTCAGTCACAAGGCGCATAACTTCTATGTCTTTCTCATGATTTCCAACTCCCCAGACGATAACCGGAACATCCACAGCATCCACGACTTTTTTCACAACAGCAGCTACTTCCTCAGCCGGACGGTTATCAGCGTTTGGATCCGCACTTCTTGTCTGGAGAGCTATCATCTCAGCGCCATACACATCAACACACTTCTTTGCCCATGCTGCCGCATCCCCCAAGACATCAGCGAAAGGCTCCTTTGCCGCATCAGGCCAATCAGCACCTGGATCCTTATCCCACACTTCCATAGCAATCCTTGGGGGATTGGGCATTGAACCTTCAAAGGTGTAAAATGGAAAACAAGACCGCCCCCCCACTGTCACCGCTTTGGGACCGGTTCCAATCGTCACTTGACGAATAGCTCCAGTATATTTTTGTTTTGTCGGTTCGAATGCCAAGGCTCTTCCTCCTTTCTGGTTTGTTATTTCCACATTAGACCACTATAAACCCACACTTCGACTAACCTACTTGAGTGAGGATCACATCTTTTGAGAAAAGTTTTTGATGTGTCCTACACTATTATCTAGCAGATGACCTTTCGTTATAATTTAAACTAACCTGACTGTAAGATTTAAGTATGATAAAGAAAATTCCAAATGTCAAGCACAATCATTGTGAAGATAATAACAACATCTAAAAAGCACTTGGTATGAAGCGCCAACGACGCTCTTCCTTGTATGTTGTGATTTTAGGATCATACTTTTCCGAGCGCTGAGTTCTTTTAACTACAAGCAATTCTCCACACCACTCAAGCACTACCGTTTGATAGGGACTACAAAGAGCCGTTTGCTCAAGAGGAAGGCGACACCAGGTAAAATGCTCAATTTTTTCTTTAGACCAACGATTCGGATAATAATCGGAAGGATTAAAACTAAAAAAACCATTCAAAATCATGTGACGGACCACAACATGGCGAGGGGGAGACGGAATAGCTTTTTTAAGGCGAGCTTCAACCTTTGCAAGAACAATTTTTGATGTTTTCTCAAATACAATCTGGGTGGGAAATTCATCTCCCGGGGGATTGTTGCCAAAATTTCTCCTAACACTTAAATAATCGAAAAGATCTCGCAGTATTTTTCTAGCATCCCAAAAGTCCAAATCGGTAAAAATATGATGTGCATAACCTTTTACAGTAGGATGAGCGTAGATTATTTTTGCCACAAAAACCTCCTTGCGTCATGGGCTCCTTAATGACACCCACAACCACATTCGCAAGAGGCCTGCTCTTCAGACGTCACAAATCCTATATGCTCAAGCCCATACATTGACACAAGGTTATCTATCTCTTCCCGATAAACTAAATGAACAAGATGATTTTTTACAGATGGAAGTCGTGTCACATAAGGCTTTATTACTTCATCAAGCCAAGCATACTGTGAAGATACACAAAGGGTATCCAAGACCGACTGTTCAGGGGAGCTGGATATACAAAAGGGGAACCAAGAACCATTTTGAGCCTGCAAGAATCCAACATAAAAAGTTCGAGAAACTTCATAGGTTTTCTTAAATTCTTCTATTGATAGGAACTCACACTGCATAATCCGTAACCTTTCTATTCAAATTACTTTTTACGTTTAGGAGCCCAACTGCTAAATTTATTCCTACTTGCTAGCCTTAACAGCAAGCCTTGTAACACAACAACCAAAAATTTATCCCTTCATTTTTGGCGTATTCAGGCACCAATATTTTAATTCACCAAAAGGCGCTTTTAATATATCATCCACAAAAGGAAAGACAATAGATTAAGAATAGTGGATCAGATTCTTTTGGGGTGTTTTGTAAGAATTTAATTATGAAAAAGATTATTAATTAAATAAAAAAGGATCGGCGGCGACCTACTTTCCCACGAAGCTACCTTCGCAGTATCATCGGCGCTGAGGGGCTTAACTTCCGTGTTCGGGATGGGAAACACCCGTTCCCATCCC
>JBBFKT010000011.1 GCA_037482015.1 Thermodesulforhabdaceae bacterium | reverse complement strand
GGAACTCCATACATAAACTCCAAGAAAAAAGTCCAGTATAGTATACTCTATTGCACCAGGTTTGTACATGAGCCAAAATCTTCAGCACCACCATATTGCACTTCTCGTTAACATAGGCATCGGTTGCAAATGATTTTGTTTCCGTGGCATCTCTCAACGATATATTATCCATCCCATTACCGTGAGTAAAACAAAAGTAGCTACCTGAAGTTGCGGATCTTTTAGGAATATCTGGATGGGTTCTGACCCTTTCCTGGTTGTTATCGTAAGAAGGTATCGAAGGATTCCGTAGGAGGCTGGAATTACCGCATAAACAAGGTCGTGATGCCCTTTTTCTACAGTATAGAGAGCAAAGGTTACAAGTGATGCACTTGCTGTGGCGGATGTTGCGGCGAGAAGATATCCAGAGGAGTAACTCTGCAAAACAGGTCGGTGGGATGTGTTGTCTTCGATGTTTAATTCACCGAGCCTTTTGGCAAGAGCGATAAAAAGCGCCACAAAGAAGCTTGTTAAGAAAAGCCACCGAGATGTTTCAATGCCCGAAGCGACTGAACCAGCCAGGATTCTTAAAAGATACCCCATCGCCACACAAATTGCATCTAGAGGCGCTATGTGTTTGAGTTTTAATGAATAGGCTTCGCTAAGGAGAATATAGACAACAATAAGAACAGCCAATTGTTTGTTGAAAGCGAATCCCAGTCCAACGCCTGATATCAGCAAAATGCCAGACATAAAAAGAGCCGTCGAAGTAGATACCGCTCCTGATGCAAGAGGGCGATTGGCTTTTTGTGGATGGTATTTATCTCGATGTCTGTCATGAAGATCGTTTAGAATGTATATGCCACTTGCTACCAGAGAAAAGAGAGCAAAGGCTTTGATACCGCACAGAAAAGTCTGCCATACGAAAAGCTTCTTTCCAAAAAATATGGGAGCAAAGACCAGCCCGTTTTTTATCCAATGGACCGGTCTGATAAGTTTTACATAGGGCAAAAGCTTATAAAACATATTTTCCATTGAGGGGTTTATAAGTAGCAAAAGGCTTTATAGAGGTCATTTTTCAAGATTTTTTATCTAAAGCTTATTTATTTTTTCTTAGTTGCTCGATAAGGGATCGTCTGGGCAGAAAGCTTAATAGCGGCACTGGATAGCGATAGATTTCTCCCCGACTTGAAATTACCCCAGCTTTTGCAACCATAAATATCGTAGCAAAAACTATAGTCCAGGCTGCAATAAGCGAAAGGATGTTATCGAATGTTAAGACGATGGCAAGAACTACAGCCGTAACATTAATTTGAAAATTGAGGGATTCTCTACCGGCAAAGTCAACAAAGGGGTCCACCTTTCTTTTAACTAACCATACTCCGAGAGGACCTATGATTTGCCCGACAGGTATCCACATCCCCGCTACTGGCACCCACCAGACTATCCCCATGAGGGCGGCAAAGTGACAGAGAGAAGCCCATGTGAGCCTATCGTCCTTAAAGTTGTTTTCTTCGTTAGGTTGATGTTTCTGCATCGTCAACACTAATCCAGTGGTTCGAGTTGAACAGGATTTTCTTCCGGCGTCGGTATGACTTCTTCTCCAGGCACTGCCTGGATGATTTCAAAAACATCCCACATATCCTTTCCGGATTCCTTACCCTTTACTACATAAACTGTCTGGATGGTCTGATGATCGTAAGCTCTTATGGTTTGCTTGTCCTTAAGCGAGACGAAGGTATGATTTTCTAAAATCGGTATGAGATCCCGTCCTCGGAAGGATTTTGCCTGTTCAACCGCCCACTTGTAAAGCATTATGTTCGTGTAAGCCGTGCCTCCACCGGAACCTGGCATCTCGTTCCATCGCTTTTTGTAATTTTCAACGAATTGCTTTCCTTTTTCGTAATTATAGATGTAGGGCACTTCCCAATACCACGGCACAGCTCCTATAACTCCTGCTGTGTATGGCGGTTGTTTGCCTATAGCCATATGGATTTCCAGGTTTGGGACGACAATTTGTTTGAATTTTTGGGTAGCACCGAGTTCAATGGCTTCCTGCATTGCATAGACCATGTCCCGACCGAAAAGCACAAGCACCAGAATGTCTCTGTTGGACTCAATGGCTTTTTGTATTGCTTCCCGATAAACTTCGTGGCGACTTCCGAGTGGTGTAAGAATGTCGGGAGCATCCTGAGAATTTGTAAACTTTTTCATTGAATCTCTTGTTGTCCATCCCCAGGTGTAATCTGCTGTAATATAGAAATATTTAGCCTTTGGGAATCGCTGGTTAAGATATTTTCCCAGAGCCTTTGCAGCCATCCAGGCATTATAAGTTTCTCTGAAGGTATATCGGTGTGCGTCCTTGCCTGTTAAGTCGTTTGAGTATGTAAGAGTTGCAAGAAAAAGTTTCTTTCTGGACTGACAGAGTTTGCTCACCGCCACGGCAACGGCGCTCGACGAACCTCCCGTTATCATGTCCGCTCCTTCATCGATGAACTTCTTTACATTCTCAACTGAGACGTCAGGATCGGATTTGCTATCGGCGTAGAGATAGCGAATGCGTTTTCCGAGAATACCGCCCGAAGCGTTCACTTCTTCCTGAGCGAGCTTATACGCCTGAAGCTGATCCTTACCTTGAAGAGCATAAGGACCCGTGAGAGGAATATTCAACCCAATAATTACTTCCTGTTCGGTGGCAGCCTGGATAGAAACAACACAAAGAACATATGAATACAATGCAAATGCAAACGCTATCAAAATAAACAACCCCAAGTTTCTTTTGATGCTTTTCATATCTTTTCTCTCCCATTCATTTGAGTTGTTTTGATCGTTTGCTCTTGAGTTATTTTTTACAATAGTGCAGTAACAACTTGATGACAATGAAAAATTAAAGAACGAAATGCCTTAGGGGGAAGCCATGGTAGAGGAACTTCGTAAAATGTATAGAACAATTGTTTCAGATAATTTTCCCGAGACTCTTGTTATACAATTTGGAGATCAGAAGCTGGTTTACAGAAAAAGGCTCTGGAAAATACCGCAGGATGACGGAACCGTTGTAGAACAGGGGCTTCGTTATGGTGAAAATCCCGGGCAGGAAGCAGCCCTTTACGAACTTATAGGCGGCAATCTGTTGCTTGGAAAGTGCCAGTATATTGAACCTGGTAAAGGACTTGTTAGTGCTATCACAGAAGAAGACCTTCTTCAGACGGGAAAGCATCCCGGAAAAATTAACCTCACCGATGTTGATAATGGTCTGAATATTTTGAAATTCCTTATGGACAAGCCTACAGCCGTTATTTTGAAACATAACAATCCCTGTGGCGTTGCATCTGCCGACAATATTTCTAGAGCTTTCTGGCGAGCCTATCGAGCCGATAGAATTGCAGCCTTTGGAGGGTGCCTTGTAGTAAACCGACCCATAGATAAAGAAGCGGCAGAAATCATACAACCATGCTATCTCGAAGTAATCGCTGCTCCCGATTACGAAGATAGCGCACTGGATATACTGAAGAAGCGAAAAGACCTTCGCCTTATTCGCATATCTAGAATTGATAGATTAGCCGAGTATTGCGATCTGCGCTACGTTGATTTCAAATCTCTTATTGATGGCGGTTTGATTGTTCAGCAGTCATCTTTCTGCGCAATCAGGTCCACGGCAGATTTGAAGCCTGCTGAAACTACTTATAACGGCAAGCCTTACCGTATTCAACGCGCTCCTACAGATCAAGAGCTAAGGGATATGCTATTCGGTTGGTTTGTGGAACAGGGGGTTACGTCAAATTCTGTGCTTTATGTCAAAGACGAATGCACCGTTAGCATAGGCACGGGTGAGCAGGATCGTGTGGGAGTGGCGGAAATAGCCGTTTACAAAGCCTATCAGAAATTTGCCGATCTTCTTTGTTTCGACAAATATGGAATACCTTACAAAGAGCTGGAACTTGCTGTTGAAAGAGGTGAAAAGTCTAAAGACCTGAAGGATGAAATTGACGAGGAAACCAGACGGCAAAAGGGTGGACTTGTTGGCGCTACAATGGTTTCTGATGGTTTCTTCCCCTTTAGAGATGGTGTTGATGTAGGAATAAGGCAGGGCATTCGGGCTGTTATTCAGCCTGGAGGATCTGTGAGGGATTGGGAAGTGATCGATGCCTGTAATGAAGCGGGAGTTACGATGGTTTTCACGGGACAGAGAGCTTTCAAGCATTAGTTTTGAAAATCAGTGTATTGATGAGCCTCTCACCCGACGAGGTTTGAGAGAGATGCATTTTCTAATAAGATCACGTTCGTCCTGAGTAAAGAGAGAAGTTTTGTGGGGTTCACTGCTGGATCTTGCAGAAAGTAGTTTTTCCTCAAGAAGTGCGATCATTTTGTTGAGTCGAGAGATAATGACTACTTTTTGCGATGAAGGGGCAGGTTCTTTTGCTCTCGGTGCGGGTTGATGCTTAACAAAGCTTGGTGTGGGAATTTCTATCGGTTCTGGAATAATAATAGCCTTTTCAGCACGGGATGCATCAAGGAGGCGCGATATGGTGAACATGCGATCAGCTTCTTCACCGTCGCCCTCCTGCTTATAAACTTCGGATAAGACCCTGAAAAGAGTAGCATAGTCTCGTAGGCGATCTTTTGCGGCTTTAAGGTATAGAATGCCTTCTTCACGCTGTCCTGTAGCCAGGAGAGCCAGTCCCAAATAGACCCTACCTTTTATGTTTTCCGGGTTGGCACTGAGACCCTTTCGGCAAATATCGATCACTTCATCAAAACGTCCGTCTTGATAAAGAAGTTCTGCGAGTTCTGCAAAAACGGGTGAACTGCTATCTTCTTTAAGAATTTCTTCATACCATTCGGCTCGATCAATAACTCCGTCCATATTATTGACCCCCAATTATTTATAGCAACAGGTCCTTGAAACATTTACCTTGATCATAGTTGCTGGATTTGATCGAAAAGTCAACAAAAGCGGGAGGGTGTTCTAAAAAATCGCGACGATAACCCGAGGTTGCCGTATCGTAGGGGCATGGCACGCCATGCCTCTACATATGGTGCGCCTGGCATGGGCGTGCTCCTGGAGGTGAAAGTCCTCCCGTGAGTTGATCACAGCGAGCGAAGGGAAGCGCAACTGTCCCTACTTTACGCCTGAAAGGGTGACGGTAATGAACCGGAGATAACGATAACCGTCCTGTAGGGGCTGGCCTTGTGCCTGCCCAATTCCAGGGCCGTGTGTCTGCCTGTTTACGGGGCAACCCCAAAGGATTACCCCTACAATCCTGGTTGCGAGGCAACCACAAGAAGTCGCCCCTACACTTTTCGAACTACCCGGTGCGGACCCGCATGCCGGGTGATGTGGGAGGGGATCGGTCAGCTAAACTGACCTCCCCTATCCCAATTAGGATTATTATGATGAGGATTTAAGTTCAGGAAATTCTTGATAGAAATATTCGTGTGGACGACGTTCTCCAGCTTGCTTGGATTTAATTTCCATTTCTCTTAGTTCTACTCGGCGAATCTTTCCACTGATTGTTTTGGGCACTTCTGGCACAAACTCGATAATTCTTGGGATCTTGAACTTGGCAAGAATACTAATGCAGTGCTTGAAAAGCTCCAGAGCGAGTTCTCTCGAAGGTTCATAACCAGGCTTAAGGATAACAAAAGCCTTTACAAGCTGCCATCTCTGAGGATCGGGGCTGCCTACAACGGCTGCTTCAGCTACGGCTGGATGTTCTACAAGAGCGCTTTCAACTTCGAAGGGACCGACACGATAGTCAGAAGATTTTATAACGTCATCGGCTCTTCCAACAAACCACCAGTATCCCTTTTCGTCGAAATAGGCACGGTCGCCAGTGTAATAGTAATTTCCGCGGAAAACTTCTGCCATTTTTTCGGGTGCGCCGAGGTATTCCTTGAAGAGACCGATAGGCCGCCAATTGCTTAGGCGGATAGTAATGTGTCCGACTTCATCCGGCTTGTTGATTTCATTGCCTTCATCGTCCAGCAGAACAACATCATAGAGGAAGTGAGGTCTTCCAAAGGAACCGGGAACGATTTTACCTTTATACCAGGGTGGGTTTCCTATCATCGCGGTGCTTTCGGTTTGTCCGTAGAAGTCTCTGATTTCAGTGTTGGTGTATTTTTTCCAGGTGTTGATAATTTCGGGGTTGAGAGGCTCTCCAGCGCTGACCGATTCTCTCAGAGCGGAGAAGTCGAACTTGGAAAGATCCGCAAGAATGAAAGCTCTCCATGCGGTTGGGGGTGCACAGAAGACATTAACTTTGTATTTTGCTACGGCTCCAAGATACTTTTCAACGTTGAGCCTGCCATAGTTAAAGCCGGTCACAGTTGCACCTACGTTGAGGGGTGCAAAGAAGGAGCTCCAGGCATACTTTGCCCATCCAGGCTGGCTGAGATTGTGATGAATATCCCCGGGTTTTATGCCTATCATGTTAGATGTAGAAAGGTGTCCTAAAGGATAGGATGTTGCTGTGTGGACAACTCGCTTCGGCATACCGGTGGTTCCTGATGTGAAGAAGCACAGAATGATGTCCGAAGCCAGGGTCTTTTCCGCTGGCGCAGAAGTTGCTTCTTTCTCAACTTCGGAATAGGGCACCCAACCATCTACTCCGTCAACGCAAAGCTTTACCTTTGGTTTGACCCCAAGAGCATTTAGAGCTTCATCGATAAGAGATGCAGATGCTTTCGTGCCTATAACTACAGCAGGGGGGTAAGTCTGGAAGCGGTATTCCAGTTCCTTAGCTGTCATTGTCATTGCCGTAGGAACCAGAACCATACCGCCTTTTAGAGTTGCCACGCTGGTAAACCATATTTCTGGGAGAACCGGAACCATGATGTAAACGGGATCTCCCTTACCAACACCGTTTTTCCTGAGGAAGTTGAGCAGTTGGTTGCTTTTTTCAGCTAGTTGGGCATAGGTGTAGGTTTTTTCTGCTTCGGTATCAAGATCTGCCCATATTAAAGCAAGTTGATCAGGTCTTTCTTTTACATGAAGCCCTTCAAGAATTTCTTCTGCCCAGTTGAAGTGTGCAGGAAGAGGAGTTTTATTGAGTTTTTCAAAAAAAGCCTCAGCGGCTTTAGCCTTCTCCTCATTGTCTGGCATCATGTTGATCTGCATGAGCTCACGATAAAATTGTTCCATTCCCATAGCTCCTTTGCCCTCCTTTTAACGTTGATATTACTATGTTGCCAGGCCAAAACTCCTATGAATCTTAGATTAAGACAGATAAAAACTGTTTTGACATAGAACACATTAAGCGGATCTAAACAGGTAAAACATCTCGGGCGAGAATTGGAAATTTCCACTTCCCTGCTCTGAATAACTTCGTTTTTGCGATAACATAGCGTCTAAGTTTGAGTCAAGAAAAAATTGATTCATAATGCAAAATCAGAAAGATTTTTACTTGCTCGATGTGGAACAATAGGATAAAAAGCAAAATGCTATGATTAACATCTCGATTTGCCCTTAGTTTCGTAAGCAAAGAAAAATAGGTTTCTTCAGGTGTCGAAGTTCGTAAATCCAAAGAAGGAAAATACCGATGAAGCGACTTTTAGCTCTTGTGGCTTCACCTCGAAAGCCAGGTAATGGGGAGCTTTTTCTTAGAGCAGTAGCAAAAGAGCTCGGGACAGACTGGGAGCTGGAAATTATACGCCTTGTAGAATGGGACATTCGCCCATGCCGGGCTTGCTACTCCTGCCTTTTTGAAAAGTGCCCACAGAACGATGACATGCAGACAATCCTTTCGCGAATAGTCACCGCTGATGCTCTTGCCGTGGCTGCGCCCACCTATTTTCTGGGAGCCAATAGCCTTATCAAAAGGTTTATTGATCGTGGGCTGATGTTTTACTCCCTGATTGAGAAGCTATGGGGTAAACCCATGGTGTCGGTTACAACGGCTGGCATTGAGGGAATGGAAGGTTACGCAAAACTCATGGTTGATAGTGCAGTTAAAATAATGGGGGGAAGGTTATTAGCATCGGTGGTCGTTTACGGCGCTTTTCCGGGTGAATCCGTGATTGGAGAGAAAAATAAGAGACTTGTTCAGGATGTTGCTCAGGCAATATTAGCTGATACACCATTTATGCCTGACAAATCTTCCAGTGTGTGTCCTTTATGCGGGGGAGATTCCTTTCGGTTTCTTGAGAAGAACAGAGTCAAATGCCTTCTTTGCAGCAATAACGGTTTTTACGAGATAGAAGGCGGGCGTGTGGTCATAACCATAGAACCTGGAGAGCATCAGCTATTTGCCAGCCTTAAGGATGCCCTCGATCATGCTGAATGGCTTAGATCTATGAAGAAGAAATTTCTTGACGTAAGGCATCAGTTAAAGCCGATTGTGCAGGAGTGTGTCAAAACCGGCCGAGTATTCCATTCCGGAGTGGAACAAAAAAGCTAGTAAAATTGGGGGGAGTAGCAGCGCTATTCCCCCTCACGGTTTTAATGTCCGTTATGAATCAGGCATAAGGCTTAAGTGCTATCTTAGACTTTTTCTCACTTTACAATGCTTTTCAAACGCCAGCCGTATCGAGCGTAAACATCTGATGCCAGTTGGTCGAGTTTTTTATCTATGACATCGTGAGCTGGCAGGTTAAAGGGTGGAGGAGGATTCCATTTTTCAATGCGAACAGGTTTGAAATACATCGCCTGATCAATTGATGTTAGTTCTTCTGGAGAGAAGTTCCCTCCCAGGAATTTTTTCCGCTCTAGTTCAATCACATCCATGCTTTTCAGAAACTGTATGATGGTAAGAAGATCGAAGTTTCGATGAAAAGTTTCGATGTTTAGATTTACGGCTTTGATTTCCTGGCAGAAATTTTCATAGATTTGTTTATATTCTTCCATTCGATCAAATAAGCGTTTGTAAGCTTCATGGACGAGTCGTTTAAATCGTCCTTTGTGGGTTAGAGCCGTAACAGTAATGAAGCGAGTGTTATGGCGAAATTCTTCCGTAAGCCAGCAATACCAGTAAGATTCCTGAGGAAGTCCCACCATAACCCGCCATCGCTCCCGGAATTCATCGTCCACGAGCAGGTATCCGATGCGAGAAAAGCGCCGACCGGTTTTGGCTGCTTTTTTTAGGGTTTTTTGAGCCAGTTCTTCGATTTCTTCCAGTTGAAGATCAATTAGACGCCTTTCTCTCAAGTAGTTTTCAACAACTTCTTCTTGAACCTGCCTGGTAAGTGAAAGTATTAGATCGTCTTCCATAATTGCGAACTCCCTATCATTCTTTTACCTGAAGATAGGAGAGATGAAGGGAATTGAGATGCTTTCAGGGAAACTGGTACGGTTTTTGACTACTTTGATAACAGGCGAACTTCCTTCACCCGATTCCATAACAACAACCACGTCGAAAAGGGACGACAAGGCTCTTTCTGAGGTTTCGTCCATGTGTTGGTGAAGCCTTGCGGACATCCAGAGAGGTAAAGATGTTTCAGTGAGAAAAGATTTGAGAGAAATGAAAAAGGAATCATCGAACCGTTCCATGTCCAGTCCGTCTATTATTATCAGAGAGGGTGTAAATTTTGCCTGAACTGTTAGATTTGTTACCAGTTCCTGGAGACGGTGAAGAGAAAAGCTATTGTGCAGAAAGGATGCTATAAATCTTAGAGGTTCAATTCTGGAAGCCATCTCTTTTATCACTGCTCGCGGAAGATTTTTGCCGTAGGATCTTAGAATTTCTTCATACCAGGTTTTGATTTTATCCGGGGTTTCGTCCACACATACATGAAGCACTTTGCCTCCCTGCCCGATTTTTTCCAGAGCCAGAAGACACAGAAAAGCCGTTTTACCAACCCCGGCTTTCGCCATCACCACTCCGATCTCTCCAGGCGCAAGATGCGAAATGTCGTTCAGTCCTGCCGAAATGGGCGGAAAATCAAAAGTTTCCACACTCAAATCCTCCCTTTGCCCTGAGTTGTTCTTCTTACGGGCATTATTTTGATTTCCTCGACTTTATAATATCATCAGCAATTTGTTTTGGCACAGGATTATATCTGGCAAATTCCATTGTAAATTCTGCTTTGCCCTGAGTTATGGAGCGAAGAGTTGTGGCATATCCGAACATTTCTGCCAGAGGCACTTCCGCTTCCACATTAGAAAATCTACCATCTTCCGATGTGCTTACGATTATTCCTCGCCTCTGGTTTAGACTACCAAGCACTGCGCCTTGAAATTCTGTTGGAGTCTCGACCACTACTCGCATTATTGGTTCGAGAAGAATAGGCTGGGCTTTTTCGTAAGCTGACCTAAAAGCGCCGATGGCTGCCTGCTGGAAGGCAATGTCTGATGAATCCACGGGATGGTAGGCTCCGTCATTGATAACCACTCTTACACCAACAATCGGAAATCCCCCAAGTCCACCTTTATTGAGACAGGCTCTAAAGCCAGTATCGCAGGAGGGGATGAATTCTTTTGGTATGACTCCACCTACAATCTCGTTTACAAATTCATATTCACCTTCTTCAAGGGGTTCAATGTAGCCCGCAACACGCCCGTATTGTCCCGCTCCCCCTGTTTGCTTTTTGTGTGTGTAATCAAATTGTGCTCTACGGGTTATAGTTTCCCGATAGGCTACCTGTGGAGGGCTTACTTCAACTTCAGCCTGATATTCCCTTCTCATTCGCTCGATGTAAATTTCAAGATGTAATTCGCCCATACCGGATATGATTGTATCCCCTGTTTCCTCGTCCACGTAAGATCTGAAGGTGGGATCTTCTTTCGTAAATCTGTTGAGAGCTTTACTTATCTTGACCTGAGAATCACGGTTTTTCGGTTTTACGGCTAGCGAAATAACCGGAGATGGAACATGCATGGAACTCATCATGCACTGGATGGAACCATCGGTAAAAGTATCGCCCGACACGCAGTCTATGCCGAAAAGCACCACGATTTCACCGGCTACAGCTTCTTCGATCTCTTCCATATCGCGGGCATGCATTCGCCCAATTCGACCTACCTTAACTTTTTGCCCAGTGCGCATGTTAACAATGGTATCGCCTCTTTGCAACCGTCCCTGATAGATTCTGAAGAAAGTGAGCTGTCCGTAACGGCTTACTTCGAGTTTGAAGGCAAGCATTACAAGAGGCGCCTTTGGATCGGTAGCAAGAGAGATAGATACAGATTCTTGCTGGTTGCTGATCTGATAAGCTTCAACGGAAACATCCAGCGGACTTGGGAGATAATGAACCACACCGTCGAGAAGCTTCTGAACACCTTTGTTTTTATAAGCCGATCCCACGAACACGGGAGTTAACCTCAGAGAAAGAGTTCCACGGCGAATTGCATCGTGAATGAGATCCTCCGTTACGCTATCTTCCAGAACAGCTTCGGTTAAATCGTCAGAGAATAGAGATGCGATGTCAAGTAATTGTTCGCGTTTTTTCAGTGCAAGATCCATGTATTCTGACGGTATATCGTGCTCGACCACATCGTCTCCAAGAGGTCCTTCAAAAGAATAGGCTTTCATGGTGATAAGATCAATTACCCCTTTGAAGTCTCCTTCAATGCCCCACGGTAACTGCACCAGTACTGCGTTGTGGTTAAGGCGTTCTCTCATTTGATCGACTACTCGAAGGGGATTTGCCCCTAAGCGATCGCATTTGTTTATGAAAGCGATCCTGGGCACATTATAACGCCTCATTTGCCTGTCCACCGTGATAGATTGTGATTGAACACCGGCGACAGCACATAGCACAAGAATTGCTCCATCAAGCACTCTAAGAGCTCGTTCCACCTCTATTGTAAAATCCACATGTCCTGGAGTATCTATGATGTTTATCTCGTGGCCCTTCCAGTGGCAGTATGTGGCTGCGGATTGAATGGTGATGCCCCTTTCGCGTTCGAGATCCATAAAGTCCATTGTAGGACCGTGCCCATCTTTTACATCATGCACGGTGTGAATGCGTCTCGTGTAGTAGAGTATCCGCTCAGTAAGGGTCGTTTTGCCTGAGTCTATGTGAGCACTGATTCCTATGTTTCTTAAACGGTCAATTTGTGTTGCCATTTCTTTAACACCTCGTAAAAAATAAAATCGCAATATAAAAAGTTTAGCCCTGCCAAAACAGGAAGTCGCTATGTAGCAAAAAATCAATTTATCCGAAAGAGAAATTTAATTGTCTTGGATAAAATTCTCGTGGTGGTCATTTGGTGAAGTAACCATAGCGATATATTATTGGCGAGACCCATGATTTTCCCACAACTTTCGTTCGATTATGATCAGACGTTCAGTCTCATCAATAACATCGAACAGGACATCCCATCGATTTTCTGGAAGATCTCCTTCTTCTAGCCTATCAGGCCATTCGATGATGGAGACTCCATTGCCGTAGATAATTTCTCGCAGTGTGAGAGTTTCCAGATCTGCTGCTCCGCTTATTCTGTAAAGATCGATATGATAAAGCTTCAATATGCCATGGTATTCGTTGATGATAGTAAATGTTGGGCTGGTGATTGGAACCGAAGGGGGAATTCCCAAAGCTTGAGCAATACCTCTTGTGAAGGTCGTTTTCCCCGATCCCAGATCTCCCCATAGGGCTACCACATCACCCGCTTTGAGTGACGATCCAAAGAATCTGCCAAGATTGATTGTTTCTTCTGCTGACTTTGTGATGTATCTTCCTACCGTCATTTCTTATTCCAGGCGTTTAGCAAACATTAACCTGATTTCTTTGTTTCGCTTCTGTTTCTTTAAGGCTGTTCCAGTTCTCTTAGAATTTCCGGAATCGTATCCAGCAAGTCCATAGCGGCAAGACCTCTAGTTCCCCAACCACGCTTTTCTATAACAAGATCTGCGGATGCTCCATGAACAAACACACCAACACAGGCTGCTTCGAAGGGGTCAAGGCCCTGAGCCACAAGAGCCGAAATAAGGCCGGTCAGAATATCACCCATGCCACCAGATGCCATAGACGGATTACCCGTCGTGTTTATGGCGATTCTTCCAGAAGGATCGGCAATAATGGTTCTATGTCCTTTGAGCACAACAACAACTCCAAAGTTTTTAGCAAAGGCTTCTGCTATTCCCAGTCGGTTTATTTGCACCTCAGTTGTGGATATTTCAAGGAGCCTTGCCATTTCCCCAGGGTGAGGGGTGATTATTACGGGAGATAAGGCGTTTTTAAGAATTGGGGTATTTTTGGTGAGAGCGGTGAGAGCATCCGCATCGACAACAACGGTGCAGGGCGATTGAACTATAAGTTGCCGAACAAGTGCTTGTGTCTCGTAATTGAGCGATACTCCAGGCCCGACAGCGAAACACTGTTTGTTTGAAATAAATTCTAAAATTTGGCCAAGGGCATCAAGGGAAACCGTTTGTTCATCTGTTTCTGGAAGAGGGTAGGTCATAGGTTCCGTAAGCTTTACTTCGAGTATCGGGTTCAGACTTTGAGGTATCATGAGGGTTACTAGCCCGGCACCACCTCTTACTGCCGCCATAGCTGACATGGAAGCAGCCCCTGTCTTTCCAGGAGATCCTGCGAGAATAGCCACATGACCAGCTTGTCCTTTATGAATTATAGGTGATCTTGGTTCTATAACATTTGCCATGAATTCTCTGGTAAGGAGGTAACGCGTTACACGGTGGTGTTCCAGAGCTATGCCTGGAATACCAATGTCTATTACTTTTAGTTTGCCGGTATGACGCACTCCAGGCCAGCACACATGCCCGACCTTAGGAAAGCCAAATGTAGCGGTAGCATAGGCATTTACAGCGGTTCCCATTATGTGCCCTGTAGATCCGTCAATTCCTGACGGGATATCTACGGAAAGGATTGGAACTCCCAGAGAATTTATTGTGTCTATAGCTTTTTTGAATATTCCCGTAACTTCACGAGCAATGCCTGTTCCTAGTAAAGCGTCTATTATAGCTGTGCTGTTAGACAGGATGTTCCATTCTTCTGAACTGGTATCGTCAAGAAAATAGATTGGCACTCCAAGTTTTGTAATAATTTCATAATTTGTGAGCGCATCCTGGGAGAAGTATTGAGCTGGTTTTACGCAGAAAACCTTTACATCTGCTCCTTTTCCAGAAAGGATCCTTGCGATGGCTAATCCATCTCCTCCATTGTTTCCGGGACCGGCAACGACTCCAATCCGCCGATTCAAGAGATCTGGCAGGACTTCTTCAAAAAACTGACAGGCGCCTCTAGCGGCATTTTCCATGAGAACTATGCCGGGAATGCCTATTGTCTGGATAGCGAATTTGTCTATTTGAGCCATTTCCTCGGCTGTGAGCAAATACATATTTTAGTCTCCTTCTAAAATAACAACAGCTATGGCATGATCATTGTCATCCGAGAGACTCAGGTGCCAGTGTCGGATATTTTTAGTTTCACACCATTTTCTTAGATCTTCTGAGACCGTAATTTCCGGGCGACCAAGATCATCCGATTTCACTTCAATGGCATGCCATTTAAGTGGTGACCTCATGCCCATTCCGGTTGCCTTCGCAAAAGCTTCTTTGGCAGCAAAACGCATGGCAAGGAATTTCCCCTCTCGTGGACGGTTCCTGGCAGCGAGGATTTCATTTTCTGTGAAGACCTTACGGCGAAAACGATCTCCCCATCTTCTAAGGGCTGCTTCGATTCTGGGGATGTGGACAATATCAACTCCTACTCCTCTGATTGCCATTTTACCGCCATCCTGACAATGGACAAGTAGCCATTAGCCAAATGATCTTTTTACTTATAGTTTAGAAGCCTTACCATGTCTCTTACGGCTTGTTCCATGCCCACGAGAACGGCTCGCGCCACTATAGCGTGTCCTATGCTGAATTCCTCAATCTCGGATATTTCTCTCAGCCACAGCACATTTTCGTAATCTACTCCATGACCTGCGTGGACATTGAGTCCCAACTCTTTAGCAAGTTTTGCCGCATTTCTTAGAATTTCAAATTGCCGCCGTCTTTCTTCAACGGTTTTTGCTTCAGCGAATATACCGGTGTGGAGTTCCACCACATCTGCTCTAACTCTAGATGCTGCCTGAATTTGTTGAACTGCCGGATCTATGAAAAGACTAACTTCTATACCTGCTCGATGAAGTGTTGAAATAGCATCTTGAACTTTTACTTCCTGATCGACCACATTGAGCCCACCTTCTGTAGTGAGTTCCTCCCTTCGCTCAGGGACCAGCGTAACACGGTCGGGCTTTATTCTCGTGGCTATGGCGAGCATTTCTTCCGTGATCGCCATTTCAAGGTTTAGATGGGTCTTAACAGTTTGTCTGAGAAGTTCTAGATCACGGTCTTGAATATGTCGCCGGTCTTCTCTCAGGTGCACCACTATGCCCTGGGCACCTCCAAGTTCTGCAAGGATTGCTGCAGCGATGGGATCCGGATTTTTTGCTTTTCTTGCCTGTCTTAGAGTAGCAACGTGATCAACATTAACTGCCAGGCGAACCATCTTATCTTCCCCCTTTTTTGTGGTAGGGGCGAAAAATTTTTCGCCCCTACAATCATCTCCACCTATGGTTAGCCACAATTTGAACTTATCGTGGCAAATTCAATGTCGTCACTACTGTGGTAGCGCTTCCCTTGTAAGATACCATTTCCAAGACGATGGATCATAACCGAGAGCGGTCAGCAATTCCATAGTTTTTGCGTCCATTAAGGAAGCTTCTTCCGGAGCTTGATGATCGTATCCTATTAAGTGAAGAATACCATGAACCAGCAGGAGATCCAGCACCATCTCAACAGAGCACTTATGATCGTCAGCCATGCAAAAGGCAGTCGGAACAGAAATTACTACGTCTCCAAGCATTTTAAGGCGTTCTTCCCCAGGAAATAAAGCATCTTCCATAGGAAATGCCATTACGTCAGTTGCACTGTCTATTCCGAGATATTGAGCTTTAAGATTCCTTATTGTCGTGTCATCAGTAAGAAGGATGCTGAGTTCTACGCCGTCACAGCCCAAGGCGTCTAAGACATGGTTGGCTACCTTTTTCAGCCTCTCCAGATCGATCCCCCGCTCCGTTTGGTCGTTTTGAATCATCACTTCGTTGTTCATCCTTCGCTCCTTTTCTTGCTTCAGTTGCCTGCTGTTGAGGATATTCAATACGCTTATGATGAATCGCTGCGAGAATCTGATAAAAATGTTTTGCTATTTGATGGAGATCTCGAAGAGTCAGTTCGCAGTCGTCAAGCTGCCCGTCTGTAAAAGCCTGGTTGATGATTTTAGAAACCATCCCCTGAATACGTGCTGGTGTGGGGTTAGGAAGGGATCTGCAAGCGGCTTCGGCCATGTCCGCAAGCATTACCAGTCCTGCTTCTTTTGTTTGAGGTTTGGGACCTGGATAACGATAGTCCTCGATGTTTACCGGAGGGAGTTCAACCCCTTTCTTATGTTGCTTGATCTTACTACGAAGTTCCAGAGCCTTATTGTAAAAATAGGAGATAAGGCTGGTGCCATGATGTTGCTGGATTATATCAATGATAGGACGACCTATTTTATATTGCTTTGCCAGTTCAACACCGTCTTTCACATGTGAAATCAGAATAAGACTACTCATGGACGGAGCAAGCTTTTCATGGCGGTTTTCACAACCAAATTGATTTTCAATGAAATAAAGGGGTTTTTTGATTTTCCCTATATCGTGGTAATAAGCCGCTACTTTAGCCAGAAGCCCTTTAGCTCCTATGGACCTTGCAGCGGCTTCCGCCATAGTACCTACAATCATGCTGTGATGATAGGTGCCGGGCGCCTGAATCATGAGTTCTCTAAGAAGGGGATGATCCATTGAAGCGAGTTCCATAAGGCGCATATCTGTTGTGTAGCCAAGGAGATACTCTACAAGAGGAATAAAGCCGGAAGCTAAAACACCAGAAAGTAGTCCGCTTACAAAAGTAACAACGGCGTATGAAAGGTAAAAGCTCCAGTCTTTTGTGTTTACAATGAGCAAAGACATGAAAATCAGGACGGTTTGGAAAAGTGCTACCCATAGACCTGTGCGTATCGGCTTTATACGATCATGGTATGGATGTAATAGATGGGCGCTTAGAATAGCTCCCATAAAGAAATACATAAACACCCATAAGCTACCACGGCTAAGTAGAGTCACTACGAAACAGAGAGTAAACGAAAGAATATAGGCTAGGGCAACATTGAAAAAAGTGGTGACGATCATTGGCGCAGCCGTAATTGGAATAGCTAAAATTACGAGTTCTAGATCACTGCCGAAAGGAAAAACCTGGGAGCCCAATTTCCCGCCAGAAATTTGCAACTGGAAGTGTGATAACCAAAAAGATATAACTGCGTAAATGGCAATAATAATTGCCAGTAATAATACATCCTTATCACTTAGCTTAAGGGATCCGAAATGTCGCATGCCTATGTTAAAAGGCACAGTAAGCGTTACAGCGCAGAGAATTGTTAGCAGTATGATGAATTCAAATAAAGGTATTTTGGTTTCTGCCAGCGTTTCTGCTCTTTTCCAGTAAAGAACAGTAAAGAGAGCCGTTATAAAGAGAGTAAGTAGAAGAGCTATGAGCCATCGTTTCCAGTAGGGAACAATTCTTTTTTGGGTAATATCAAGCATTTTGTGTGAATAAACGGACGCAATTTTATTGCTCATACCACAAAGAAAACCTTTATTCTGATCGGTGGATGCGGATTTAGCTTTGTCCCTTTATGACTTTCTTTCACCCGTTGCAGAGCTTCTTTCATAAGCCATGATTACATCCTGCACAAGTTTATGTCTTACCACATCTCTATGAGAAAAGAAGATAAATCTTATTCCTTCAATCCCCTGTAGAATTTCCATAGCCTCTATAAGCCCTGAAAGCTTCTCGTCAGGAAGATCGATCTGGGTGATATCGCCCGTAATGACAGCTCGAGAGCCAATGCCGAGGCGGGTGAGAAACATCTTCATTTGTTCTTTTGTTGTATTCTGAGCTTCGTCAAGAATAATAAAAGATTCGTTAAGAGTTCGGCCTCGCATAAACGCCAGAGGAGCGATTTCTATGATCCCTTTTTGTATCAGTCTGGCAGCGTCATCAAAATCCATCATATCGTGTAGAGCGTCGTAAAGAGGTCTGAGGTAAGGATTGACTTTTTCAACAAGATCACCGGGAAGAAAACCTAGCTTTTCTCCAGCTTCCACCGCAGGGCGCACTAGAATAATGCGTCTTACCTCCTGTTTGCTTAGAGCCGCAACAGCCATAGCCATTGCTAAGTAGGTTTTTCCTGTCCCGGCTGGGCCTATCCCGAAAACTATATCGTAATTTCTAATCGCCTCTATGTATTCCTTTTGTTTGGGGCTTTTTGGAGTAACAGACTTGCGATTGGAACCCACAATAATCCTGTCGAAAAAAATATCCCTTAAGCGAGCTTCTCTGTTTTCGCTCAAAATGCGAGACGCATATAGAATATCGGTTGCGTAAACTGGATATCCCCTTTGAATTAAATCAGAAAGCTCTTCGAGAAGGCGGAGAGATATATCAACTTGTGGGGCAATACCTTCGACTAGAAATTGATTTCCCCTTAGGTGAAGTTTTACTCCGAGTTGTTTTTCAATGATCTTTAGGTTGCTGTTACGTTCTCCAGCAAGTTGTCTAACTACTTCTACGTCGTCAAATGTGCAAGATTCTCTTGCAAGTGCTTCGCTTCCACGTTTCAAAGCTTTTCTTTTTTACCCCCGTTTATATATTCCTTTTCCTGATTGTTACCTAATCCAGCTTTTATTCTTATCATGATCTGCTGAATGAGCAAGAGATTTGTTAAATCTAACAGCTTAAAATGTTAATATCTTTTCAGCCTCTTTCACAAGTTCGTAAAGATCGTCCATCCATCCGACAGGACAGGTGGACGAAGCCACAAGACCGTGGGCTTTCATGCATGTGCCTCAGACATAAAAATCTCCCTGAAAGGAGTTTATTTGTTCCATTACGTTGAAAGGCTCTAAAGGCAGTTTTTCGAAAGTCACTGCTTTTCCGAGCATGAAAACGCTTACTTCATCGCCTTTTTTTACACTTACATTTGCAAGTCTCATGGCGTTATACATCGTTTCTGCATCGTCTGTTGAAATAATGAAGAGAATTTTCATCCCTTTACCTCCCGCGTTGTTTGGAGTTGATAACGGTTTGCTGAGTTGCTTACACCTCAACTTTTCAAAGCTAACTTAACTCTTTCTGTAACGCTTCTATTTTACAGTAAAAGCTCCTGTTTGATGGTGTGCTCGTTATGGGATTTCGCACTCCATCATCCGTGAGATTGTTGACATTCCACATAGGATTTACTTCCCCCCAGCCCCATGGGATGCGAATTACTCCTTGAGGCACAACATCGGAAATTCGGGTCTTCATTTTGACTTCACCTTTTGGAGTGGAAACGAGCACTTCCTTTCCTGTTTCTATACCTAGTTTATCCGCATCGGCAGGGTGAATCTCTATAGCTGGTTCAGGATCGAGTTTTCTAAGTGATGGGATCTGAAAGAATTGAGTGTGAGTATAGCAATTTCTTCTTTCGCCACTTATGCCTATTATTGGGTATTGGTCTTTCAGTTCTGAAAAACTTATAGGATCTTCGGGAAAACCACTTTTATAAGGCACTGGATCATAACCTGCGGCTTCCAGTCTCTCTGAAAAAAGCTCTACCTTTCCAGATGGGGTTGGAAAGCCATCGGTGCGATGTTTTTCATAGGTTAGAGCCGAAGCATAGAGCCCCTGGGGGTGTTTTCTCAGTTTTTCCACCGAGAGCCCCGAAGGTTCTAACTGTTCGTCAATCGCTTCTTCTACGTCTTTCCATGGGAAATATTGTCCCAGACCAAGATAATGAGCCAAATCGAAGACAATTTTCCAGTCAGGGCGGCTTTCACCAACCCATGGAATTACCTGATTTTGCAATACCACCAGACTGTTTCTCATTGAAGCCCGGTTCAATTGAGTTTTTTCAAAGCATGTTGTGGCTGGAAGTATCACGTGGGCAAACTCCGAAGTTCTGTTTCGGAAAAGATCGACTACCACCAGAAATTCCAGCCTCTCCAGAGCTGAAGCTACTCTATTTGACTCAGTCATTGTGATTGCCGGGTTTCCCGACTGCACAATAACTGCTTTAATGGGGTAAGGTTTTTCATCAAGGATGGCATCAATAAGGCAGGATTGAGCGTGAAGTCCCCAGGTTGGATGGAATTTACTAAACAAAGGATAGGAAGCTGTGATTGGTTCAACGTCTGAAGGAAGAAGTTCTTTTAGTTGAATATTTTTCAAAGGCACAGGTTGTGGCATGAAATCACCGCCTGGGATGTCAATATTCCCTGTAACCGCTCGCAAAATTGCCACTGCTCTTGTAGCTTGAAACACCTCAAGTTGCATATCAAGACCGTTTCCATCAATGATACATGCAGGTTTTGTTGATGCGTAAATCCGAGCCGATTCACGTATTAGCTTGGCATCAATCCATAGAGTTTTGGAGACTTTTTCAGGGCTGTAACGATCGTCCAGTGCCACGCCACAAAGTTCATCAAAGCCAATGCAGTAAGATTCTATAAAAGCCTCGTCGTAAAGACCCTGCTTGATGATTTCGTGTAGCATGGACATGGCAAGGAGTCCATCGTAGCCAGGTCTTATCTGAAGCCAGATATCAGCTTGTTTGGCAAAAAAAGTCCTGACTGGATCCACCACAATGAGCTTTGCTCCTCGCTCCTTTGCAAAAATAATGGCTTCAGCCATAGCTGGAGCAGTGTTTTTGTCATTTTTTCCCCAGACCACAATACACTTTGAATCTTTTGCCATGGGAACCGTCATCGCTCCGTAGGTGTATGTGTGAGCCATTTCTCTGGCAACATGACATACTGAACCGTTTCCTATAGCGTTTGGGGAACCGAAGGCACTCATGAGTCGGTTTGCGTAGTCCCATGGGGCACCCCAATCGGCAGCCATGCCCCTAAGCCACGCAACAGCCTTTGCTCCATTAAAATCTTTGATTTTTTGAAGTTTTTCGGCTGCAAAGGATAAAGCATCTTCCCAGGAAGCTTCCCGAAATTCTTCATTTCTATTTTTTCGGATTAGCGGTTTTAGTAGGCGACTTTTTGAATAAACAATTTCAGTAGAAGCTTTCAGTTTAGGGCATACTAGACGCTTATGTGGAGGAATAAAAGAAAGCCTTTCCGCTCCCACCAGTCTGTTTTCTTCTATTTTTACTTCAATGGGACAGCAAGCTGAGCAGAGTCTACACACTGTATATTTTACCATGTTTTTTCTCCTGACTTTTTATTTATCTAGCTGCCTTTATAAAAAGGCTACGGATCAATTCGAAATGGTTTCGGTGATTTCTTAACTTCCACCACACATGTCCTCTGTAGATTATTCTCCATGGTGGGAATAAAAAAGTTTCTCTTGAGTTAAGAATTTTTATAATATTTTCAATTCCATAGCCTGAAAAGGCACCGTTTTCTTTGCCTCCCAGCCATTCGTCAACGGGTGAGGCCTCTGGAGACCATGAGAAAGGATCCGATATAAGGCACTGGGCTCCGCTTTTTCGGGAAACTCTGTCCATTTCCTTTATGTGTCTTAATGGGCTTGGGACTTTGTCAATAACATTCAGAGAAGAAACCTGAGAAGCAACTCCAGACTTAAATGGAAGGTTAAGGGCATCGGCTACGATAAACTCAACTTTTTCTGGATGCCACGATGATGGAAGAGAAAATTCTTGTTCTCGGGCGATTAATCCTTCTTCAAAGAGCTTGGCCTTTAGGCTTCCTTCTTTTGCTATCTTACGAGCTGTTTTGATAAAAAGAAGTGAAAGATCAATTCCGACCACCATATCGCTTTTTGTGCTCATTTCCAGTGAAAATCGTCCCACCGCGCATCCAATATCAAGGGCTAGTCCTCGGGATTCGTCCACAACATCAACCCATGTCTGATAAGCATCTATGTGCTCTTCTTCTCCCATAAGATTCCCGTAATGTCCCCAAAGGTATGATGAGAGAGATTGAGGAGTTTCATATTTATTGCCCGGAAGAGGTATCTGTTCCGGGGTTATATTTAGTAAAGCGACGCCATCACAGATAGGAAAGACTTTGCGACAGTTGGGACATAAAAGCTCTCCAGAGATAATATCGTTTCCATCTCGATGCTTTATTCTCTCATGGAGAGAGTATTCTTCAGGAAGGCAGGAAGGACAAATCAAAAATTCGATTACAAAATCTTTCATAATGTTTTTTATCCTCCTAGATTAGATGAGGATCAACCTTATTCCGTGAACATGGATGTTGTGATAGTGGTATAGGTTAGTTAGCTTTTTCGAATTACATCCCACGTAAGTTGTTGTCGGCAGGTGATACAGAGATCAAGTTCAAAAAGAGGCTGATTCATTCTTCGGGAGATGAAATCTAGCATGCGTTCTGGAGCAGTTGGAATGCCACAGCGTCGGCATGGAGTCAACCTGAAGACTATTTCTTGAGAAGGTATGGGGTTTTCTATAACCTTTATGGCTTCAGTAGGGCAGACATCTTTGCAACTTTCGCATTCCTCTGGACAAAAACCAGATACAATAATTTTTCTAAATTCTTTTGTTTCTTCAAGTCGTGCAATTCCACGCTCGCAGACATTCGAACAAGCGTAACATCCTATACATAAATCTGGACTGATAAAAATCCCCTTCACGGTAGTGCCTCTTCTAAACAGTTTTATCAATTAACAGGTAGGTTTCGTAAGCTTTTATTCGTTTTGAGTATAAAATTCCTGAGATATCTTTTCTGTATTCGATCGCTCCAGAAGGACATGTGGCGGCACAGGCAGGACAAACTTTTTCCGCCCCGGCTTTTTCAATGCATCCATCACATTTATGAACCAGAAGATTCTGGCACTCCCTGGAGAGATCTTGTTTACTCAAAAAGCGACCCAGCAAAGACTCCTTATGATTAGTTACATCCCTGGATTCTATTTTACGGATTATCATTGTCGTCATTATGGCTCCAAATGGGCAGGCAAGAACGCAAATACCACAATTGGTGCAAAGTTCTCTTCTTAGGAGAACTCTACCATCCTGCATTTCGAGAGCATTTCTGTAGCAGGAGATAATACAGGGGGGGACTTCACAGTGGCGACAAAAAACCGGAGCACCACGAAGCTGTATGTTTCCAATTCCCCCGTGAGTCTGTTCGCAAGCTATCTCGCAAGCATGGCATCCAATACAGCGCTCAGGCTTTATGATAACTTTCCAACCCGCCATGTTGTGTTATTGCTCCTTCTTAATTAGTTGGCATTGAGCATCTTTGAAAGAGGGAATCCGGGCAATAGGATCCAGATCCCTTGTGGTCAGTTTATTAGCTTCAGGAAAATGAAATGGCATAAAAACGCTTCCCTGTCTGACTGAAGAACTAATTTTCGCTACAGCTTCAACGGTTCCGCTGGAAGTTTTTACCAATACAATGTTTCCGTCCTTAACATCGAGCTTACTCGCATCATAAGGGTGTAATGTTACTTCAAGTTTTGAACTGTAGCGCATCAGTGATGGAAGCCTTCTTGTGAATGATCCAGAATTATAATGAACAACGACTCGTCCTGTTATAAGTGCGAATTGTTCGTGGGATTTTAAGTCTTCAAAGTCACCGTCCGGAACAGTGAATAGAGCACGTCCGTTTTCTCGATGAAACTTTTCAGAATAGAGAATGGGTGTTCCCTCATGATGTTCGTTCAAACATGGCCAGATAAGTCCTTCCCTGGACGTTTCTATGCGTTCAGGGGTGACACCACCATAAAACGGAACCACTCGATTGATTTCTCTTAGCACATCCTGAGGTTGCGGTATTGTTTCCCAAAGTCCAAGTAACTTGCCGAGGTTTCCGATGATCCACAAATCTGGTTTTGCTTCACCCGGTGGATCCAGAGCCTTCGGCGACCATTGAATTCTACGTTCTGTGTTGGTGTAACTTCCTGACTTTTCCGCCCACATTGCTGCGGGAAGAACGATGTGAGCAAAGCCTGCTGTTTCGGTCATGAAAGGATCCTGCACAACCAGAATGTCTAGCTTTGACAGAGCTTTTTCGGTTTCTGATGCTGAAGGATCCGACACAATGGGATTTTCTCCCATCACGAACAGAGCTTTTATTTTGTTGTCTAGGATAGCATTAATGATTTCCGTGACACTTAATCCACCGGATGGAAGATCATCACATCCCCACTGCTTTGCTATGATGCGCCTTTTTTCCGAATCGTCAGCTCGAACATAACCGGGAAGAAATTCCGCAAGAGCACCCATATCCGATGCACCCTGGACATTATTCTGTCCTCGTAGTGGAAATAGACCCGTTCCGGGTCTTCCAATCTGCCCGCATAAAAGAGCCAAGTTTGCGCAGGATGCGGCATAGGCTGTTCCGTTGCGATGTTGAGTGATTCCCATGCAGTAGATTATAGCGGATGCGGAAGATGCAGCATATTTACGAGCAGCTATCACAATATCACCTGCTGGCACTCCCACCTGTTCGGCTGCCTTAGTAACATCGATTTTTTGAAGCTTTGCCTTAAGATTTTCAAAACCTTCGGTTCGAGATGCAATAAAATCGTAGTTTGCTAGCCCTTCGCGAAGAATTTGTGCCATGATAGCATTTAGGAGTATTCCATCTGTTCCCGGTTTGATCATAAGATGAAGATGAGCTATCTCGGTTGTTGGAGTTTTCCGAGGATCGACTGCTATTATGAAGGCTCCACGATCTTTTGCATTCCATACCCAACGCGATACCACCGGGTGGTTTTCGGAAAAGTTGGAGCCGATTATCAGGATACATCGAGAGTTTTCCAGATCTGCTATTGGGTTGGTCATAGCGCCTGATCCGAAAGCTCGACTAAGTGCTACAATAGATGGAGCGTGGCAGAGTCTAGCGCAGTGATCTACGTGGGGAGAACCGAAAAGGCGGGCTAGTTTTTGAAATAAGTAGTTTTCTTCGTTAGAAGCCTTGGCTGATGCTAAAAAACCAACAGCATCTGCGCCAAAGTCTGATCGTATTTGACGGAGCTTTTCGGCAATAAATTTTAGAGCTTCATCCCAGCTAATGCGACGTATTGTTCCGTTGGGTTTTCGAATAACAGGAAAGGTGAGCCGTTCGGGATGGTTAATAAGTTCGACGGCTGAAATCCCTTTGGGGCAAAGAGCCCCTAGTGACACTGGATGGTCAGGATCATACTCTATGCTTGTCGTTTTTCCATTTTCTACAATGAGGTTCAATCTGCATCCAGCGCCGCAGTAAGGGCATATAACAGAGACCTTACGCGAGCTTCCTGTCATAAAGCTTATCCGTGAAGTATCTGAGAAATAGCTTCACGCCGAACAAGTTTCGCAAATTCCTGTTCTTCAGCAAAAACCAGAGCCTTTGTCGGGCAGGCTTGGACACAGGCTGGTTCGGCCCTTTCCGGACATCTGTCACATTTTATTGCAATTCGTCGTTCTTCTTCTCGATTTATAACCCCGTAAGGGCATACCATAGCACAGAGCCAGCATCCGATGCAGCGGTCTGGATTGTGAGTTACTATGTTAGTTATAGGATCCTGGCTTAAAGCACTAGTCCTGCAAGCTCGCACACATGGAGCATCTTCACAGTGGCGGCACAGAAAAGGCACTTTCCGATCTTTGATCTGTTCAACATATAGTCTTCTTCTTGGTCGAGGAATTTCAGAAATTGCTTCTAACAGATTTTTAGATCGGGAATGCTCTACAGCGCAGGCTAACTCACAGGAACGACATCCTACACAACGATCTATACGAACAAAAATCTCTTTCATTTTTCTCTCCTTCGCTAAACTTTTACGGGTTATCGTTTGCGAAGACTTTGTTTTCTTATACTCTGAAAGCTTTAAGGCGGTCAAGGTATAACAGAGAACGCTGCAAAATTCCCTTATGTAGGAGTATTGGGGTGGTCGTAGGGCTGTCCATACAATGTCTTTCTGACATTGTAAGACTTGTTGGGAGAGAGTGTTTTCAGCTTTTCCCTATTTTAAGTCAAGGGACAGGTGATGGTGTTCTAAAACTTCCATTATGGGGTGGCGAAACATAGAAAAGGCAGGGACGAAACTCAGCTTGGAAGACCTTTCCAGACTCAGGTAGCTAAAAACGACCTCAATATATGATTCACCACATAGAATTCTATTACGGAGTTTTTAGAACACCCTCAGGGGCAGTTTCAAACGTGCTCTATGATAAAGTTGATACTCACGAGATTTTTAGAGTGCTCTTTATTGGACTTGAACTTTTATGCTTTAGAGTATAATTTCAAAGTAAAACTCATTTTGAAACAGGAGGAAATGATCACATGCCAGTAAGTGTTAGTTTCATTAAAGAACTGGATACGGTAGATCCTAAACTACGTAGAGTTCTTATTACAATGCTGGAGGAACTTGAAAGGCAGAGGGAGGAGTCTGTCACAAAAAAAGAATTTATCGATCTTAAGGAAATTGTGCGTGAACTTGGCAAGACAGTTCAAGATCTTGCAGTTGCACAAAAGCGCACCGAAGAAAGAGTAAATGAGCTGGCGGAGGCTCAGAAACGGACTGAGCAGCGGCTTGAATCTTTAGCGACAAGGGTAGAGGAGCTAGCGGAAGCCCAGAAACGGACTGAGGAACGGCTTGAATCTCTAGCGAAAAGAGTAGATGAACTGGCGGAGGCTCAAAAAAGGACTGAGGAGCGACTTGAATCTCTGGCGAAAAGGGTGGATGAGCTGGCAGAGGCTCAGAAACGGACTGAGCAAAGATTGAATGAGCTTGCAGAAGCTCAAAGAAAAACGGAAATTGAAGTTGCAAAGCTTGCTTCGTCCGTTGACGTTCTTCGACATCAAGTCGGAGGTCTTTCAAGAAGTATGGCATTTGCTTTAGAAAATGAGGCATACCGTAAGCTACCGGAGTTTCTGAAAGTAAATTACGGAATAGAAGTAACAGACCGTCTTATTCGCACTCATATTGGCGATTCGGAAATAAACGTTTTTGGTAAGGCTATTCGCGAAGGTAAAGAAGTCTATCTCGTCGGGGATGCTGTGTTGAAACTTGACGATATATCTAAAATTTCTCAGGTGTGGGATCAAGTTGAATCAGTGAAGCAGGAGTTTGGCGGAGAAGTCGTCCCTATAATAATAACGCACTTTGCGAAACCAAATGTTATGGAGAGGGCAAGACAGGCAGGTATCATTGTGGTTCAGAGTTTTGAGTGGTAATAAAAAGCATCAAGGGATTTTTTTCTGGCTTATTCAAATGAGTTTTCTGATATTTTTTGCCAAAATAATTAAATGATTCGGTAGCTTGGTTTATTTAGACGGTCGGATTTGAATGCCAAAATTCTTTATTTTTCTAAAAAGAGTTGATCTGTGAATTCCGAGAGCCTTAGCCGCAGCCTGGCGGTTATAGTTGTGACGTTGAAGAGCCTCCTCAATCATGGTGGCTTCTATTGTGCGAGATGCAAGTTTTAGCTTTGTGCTCTTTCTTCCTATTTGAGATTTGGTAGTGATTTCAGGGGGCAGTTGGGATGTATCTATCATGTCTCCGTTGCACAGCACACAAGCTCTCTCGATAACATTTTCAAGTTCTCTTATATTGCCAGGCCAATCGTAGCCCATGAGCATGGACAAAGCTTCAGATGTGATGGATTTTATGGATTTTTTTTCGATACGGTTGAACTTTTTAATGAATTCATCTACCAGAAGGGGTATATCTTCTTTCCTGCGTCTAAGCGGTGGAAGTTCTATGCGAACCACATTGATTCTGTAATAAAGATCTTCTCGGAATAACCCATTTCTAACCAGGTCGGCTAAATCCTTATTGGTGGCGGTGATTATGCGAACATCAACTTTTTCGGGCTTTGTCGCTCCTAAGGGTTCATAAGTTCGATCCTGGAGAACTCTTAGAAGTTTTGCCTGCATCGCAGGGCTCATTTCCGCAATTTCATCTAGGAATATTGTTCCACCGTCAGCTAGAGCAAACCTCCCTGGTTTGTTTTTCGTTGCCCCGGTGAAAGCGCCAGCTCGGTAACCGAAAAGTTCTGACTCAAGAAGAGTTTCGGGCAAAGCCCCGCAGTTTACGATCACGAAAGGTTTATCCTTTCTGGGACTCAGTTCATGTATTGTCCGGGCGATGAGGCTCTTACCTGTACCGGTTTCGCCAAGTATCAACACTGTGCTTTGGCTTTGAGCTATGGGCGGTAGAACTTCAAATACTTTTTGCATCAGAGGACTTCGACTCACAATGTTTCCAATGGAAAGCTTACCGGTTAGCTGGGTTCTTAAAGATTCAATTTCGCTAAGATCTCTGAATGTTTCTGCTCCGCCTACAATTTCACCATGTTCATCGTTAAGAACCGCTGTTGAAATGCTTACCGGGATGCGTTCTCCCGCGGCGTTTATGATGTAACCGGTTTTGCCTATTATGGGCTTCCCTGTTTTTAGAGTTTCACGAAGGGCGCATCCTTCCTCACACATGTTGGACCTAAATACATCCCAGCAGAAACGCCCAAGAGCTTCTTTCCGTGGAACGCCTGTTATTTCCTCCGCTGCACGGTTGAAGTATGTTATGCGCCAAGATGGATCAACCGTAAAAACTCCATCTGAGATACTTTCCAAAATCACTTCGGTTTGCACAGGCATTTGACTTCTTAAAACCTTTCTCTTCATAGTGGTAGCGAAAAATTTTTATTTATGTCCCTACTATTTATCAACAGGTCTGCTTTAGCAAAAAACTCTACCATTGCTTCAAAATATATGCTAGTCATGCAGTTTACCTCAAGCATTATTGTATGATTTGCAGGAATGCTTGGGAACGGTAGGGATTTGTTGAGATGTATCCCTACACCAAATCAGGGGGGAAAGAAGATATGGCGCTTATTGTTCAAAAATACGGCGGAACGTCGGTTGCAGATGTTTCTAGAATTAGAGCGGTCGCAGAGCGAGTTATCAAGGCCAAACAAAAAGGTCACGACCTTGTGGTGGTTCTTTCTGCAAGAGCTGGCGATACCGATCGTCTCATTCAACTGGCGAAAGAGATGAGCCCTCGACCTGATCCTCGAGAACTCGATATGCTTGTATCAACCGGAGAGCAGATAACCATCGCCCTTTTTTGCATGGCGCTCAAAGATCGTGGTTACGACGCCATCTCTATGACCGGTTATCAGGCTGGTATTCTTACCGACGATCGTTATGGAAATGCTCGCATTAGTTCCATTAATACGGAAGCTATTCTAAACCATCTTCGAGTTGGCAGAATAGTTGCTGTTGCAGGGTTTCAGGGAGTAGATGCTGAGGGGAACATTACAACTCTAGGTCGAGGTGGTTCTGATACTACAGCGGTTGCTATCGCCGCTGCTCTCAAAGCTGATCGTTGCGAAATTTACACAGACGTTGACGGCGTTTATACTACTGATCCATCGGTTTGCAAAAAAGCGAGAAAACTAAATAAGATAAGTTATGAGGAAATGTTAGAGATGGCAAGCCTCGGGGCGAAGGTGCTTCATTTTCGATCTGTAGAATTTGGAATGAAGTATGGAGTGCCAATTTACGTGGCTTCGTCCTTTGATGATCTCCCCGGCACGCTCGTTACTAAGGAGGATGAAGATATGGAGAAAGTTGTTGTTTCAGGCGTTACATATACTAAGAATGTGGCTCGAGTTACTATAAACGATGTGCCTGATATTCCAGGTATGGCGGCAGCAATTTTCAAGCCTCTAGCTGATGCGGGTATAAACGTTGATATGATCATTCAGGGAAGTAGTGGTATACCAGAAAGAGCCAGTATATCTTTTACTGTGCCTGAGGATAAATATCAGGAAACGCTAGAAATTGTAAAAGTTGTGTCTGAGAAGATTGGAGCCGGTAGGGTGCACGGAGACAATCAGATTTCCAAGGTATCAATTGTGGGACTTGGAATGAGAAGTCACTGTGGAGTGGCGGAAAAGATGTTTTCATCTCTTGCAGCAGAAAACATAAATATTCAGATGATTAGCACTTCAGAGATAAAAATTTCCTGTGTAATTGATGCAAAATACACAGAACTTGCCGTAAGAGTCCTTCATGATGCCTTCGAGTTAGACAAAGACCCGAATGGGGTTTTTCAGGTAAAAGAAGAAATTTTACCTAAAGAGGTAACACGATGAAAACACAAGTAGTGCTCTATGACACAACATTGAGAGACGGGACTCAGGGAGAGGATTTTTCTCTGACTCTTGAAGATAAAATCAGGGTCACCCTAAAGCTTGACGAGCTTGGAATTCACTATATAGAAGGGGGGTGGCCGGAAGCTAACCCTAAAGATACCCAGTTTTTTGAAGAAATCAGAAATTACGATCTTAAGAATTCAATCGTTGCGGCTTTTGGGTCTACCCATCACAAAGACGTTGCGGCAGAAAACGATAAGAATCTCCAGGCTCTTGTTAGAGCCAAGACAAAAGCTGTGACAATTTTTGGTAAAAGTTGGGTATTACATGTTAAGGAAGCATTGAATACTACTCTTGAAAGAAACATCGGTCTCATTCACGATAGTGTTGCCTATCTCAAGCAACACGTTCCTGAGGTGATTTACGATGCAGAACACTTTTTTGATGGGTTTAAGGCTGATCCTGAGTATGCTCTCGCTACCCTGAGAGCCGCAAAGGATGGCGGAGCTGATGTTCTGGTGCTTTGTGATACTAACGGGGGATGCCTTCCTAATGAGATTGGAGAAATCGTTGAAGTTGTTAAGCAGCGCTTTCCCGATATTATGCTTGGCATTCATGCTCACAATGATTCTGACACTGCTGTTGCAAATTCTCTAGAAGCTGTGCGCCGAGGTATCCGTCATGTGCAAGGCACAATGAATGGAGTAGGGGAGCGCTGTGGTAATGCAAATCTTGTGTCCATCATACCGAATTTATGCCTGAAGATGAACATTGAATGTATTCCTAGGGAAAACCTTAGAAAACTTCGCCATGTGAGCCGTTACATTCTTGAACTTGCCAATCTGCCATCCAATAAACATCAGCCGTATGTCGGTAGAAGTGCCTTTGCTCATAAGGGTGGAGTTCATATCAGCGCTGTGGAACGTAACCCAAGAACCTACGAACACATTGAGCCTGAATTAGTGGGCAACAAGAGAAGAATTCTGGTGTCAGATGCTTCAGGGCGAGCAACAATTAAATGGAAAGCTGATGAATTTGGAATAAAGATTTCAAGAGACGATCCTGTAGCAATGGAAGTGCTAGAAACCATAAAGCAACTTGAAATGGAAGGGTATCAGTTTGAAGCAGCTGAGGCGAGCCTTGAGCTTTTGATCAATCGCGCAATGGGTAAATCAAAGAAGTACTTTGATCTTATAGGCTTCAGAGTTCTTGACCAGAAAATCCGCGAAGATGGAAGTCCTGTTGCAGAAGCAACCATTCAGGTTAAAGTTGGCGGCAAGGTTGAACACACGGCGGCTATAGGGAATGGACCTGTTAATGCTTTGGATAACGCTCTTCGGAAAGCTTTAGAAAAATTCTATCCTCAACTAAAAACCATGTCGCTTTTGGACTACAAAGTGCGAGTTCTTCCGGGAAGAGCGGGCACGGCTTCGAAAGTGAGAGTCCTTATTGAATCAACGGATGGAGTTGACCAGTGGGGAACAGTTGGAGTGTCGCACGATATTCTGGAAGCAAGCTGGCAAGCTCTTGTGGACAGTATAACTTACAAAATGTATAAAGACGAAAAGAAACAAGGTTCGGGAAATTCATCAACGACATCTGGTTAATGTAAGGTGGTGTCCTGGAAATATTGATTCTTGACATTACGGATGAGTTTTCTATACAAGCAGCTGGCTTACCAAGTGAGGATGGGATATTCTTGGATGAGAGAAAGGGGTTAAGCTTATGAAAAGAACTTTTCAACCAAGCAACATCAAACGGAAAAGAACCCATGGTTTCCTCGTAAGAATGTCCACCAAGGGTGGGCGTAAAGTTCTCAAAAGACGTAGAGCCAAAGGACGTAAGCGACTTACGGTATAGCATGGCGGTATTGGATCCCCAACCGGATGAAAGTCGAAGGAAGTATTCTTTCAGGAGTCATGAAAGGCTAAGAGGTCGATTGGCTTTTGACCTTGTGAAGGAAAAGGGCAAGAAAGTTAAAGGACGTTTTTTCATCATTAATTACATGCCTAACAATCTTCCTTTTTCGAGGCTTGGTCTTGTCGTGCCGAAAAAGTATTACAGAAAGGCAGTGAAGCGGAACCGATTAAAGCGCTGTGTGAGGGAATGGTTCCGCCTTCACAAATATCTTCTTGCATCACCTCCCAAGGATATCGTAGTAGTGGTGTTGCCTGGAATTGATGCGAGTAGGTGTAGGGAAGCTTTTATGGAGTTGGATAGACTGTGTGGACGAATATCGTAACAACTGTAGATAAGGTGATGATACCTATTGGGAAAGCTTTAATATGGGGTTATCGCATATTTTTATCGCCGTTTCTGGGGGGGAGATGTAGATTCTATCCGAGTTGTTCAGAGTATGCTTTACAAGCCTTAGATCGTCACGGTTTCCTGAGAGGGATAATGCTTTCAATACTTAGATTGAGTAAGTGTCATCCCTGGCATCCTGGTGGCTACGATCCCGTGCCTGAGACACGTTGTTTTAGTAATACTTTACAACGCGCCATTATTGTTGAAATTGGAGAAGAGAAATGGAACAGAGAGCATTGTTTGCGTTGATTCTTTCGGTGTTAGTTCTTTTGTTTTGGGAATATTACTTCACTCCCCAGCCTAAGCAGACTCAAGAAGCTGGCAAATCCGAAACAACAGTTACAAATGGAAGTGAAAGTTCTAAAAAGCCATCTTTGGAGGAAGTCTCTCCTGAAAAAATCGCTTCAATAAAGTCTTTTCATGAGGTTCCTTCCCGGATGGAAAAATGGGTTATTGATACTTCTCTTTACAATGCTGAAGTTACGAATAGTGGAGCCAGGATTTCCTCTATAAAGTTGCTACGATATAAAACTTCCTTGGATAAGAATTCTCCCCCGATGGAGCTCATTACGGTTCAGCCGCTAGGCTATTTCCCTGCTTCAATAGATCTTCTTAAGCATCAGGATTTTCATCTTGCTACGGCTCCTTACAAGGGTCCCGATGATAAGAAGGTGGAGTTAAAGGACGGGGAAGAAAGACGAATTGGTTTTTCGTATGTAGTTGATGGTAAGATAGCGGTAGAAAAGACCTACTTATGGCGGGCTAACTCTTACATGGCGGATTTGGAAATCCGACTTCGTAATATTTCAGAAGAATCGATAGACGATCGGATGGGACTTAGCTTTTATTTTATGCCCTACCAGCACGACGAGCCTTCTTACAATGTTTCACAACTTGCTTTTTATGGGAACAAGTCTTTTAATGCCTTCAGCATGAAAGACCTTAAGAAAGATGTCAGAACGGTGTCGGCGCCTGTAGATTGGATTGGTTACCAGAACAACTATTTTATCCAGGCGCTTATTCCTCTAGGGGAGGAAAGATACCAATTAGTCGGGAGAATTGTTGATGACAAAGATTCAGTTGTTCAGCTTGTTTATCTTTCAGAACCTTTTACCTTGAAACCTCAGGAGGAGAAAGTATGGAAGTTTGGTCTTTATTCTGGACCCAAAGAGATGAGCGAATTAAAAAAGGCGGGACATAAACTTGTTGCATCGATTGATTACGGGTGGGTAGGATTCTTGGCTAAGCCACTCCTTTATCTTCTCAAATGGCTTTACTCTTTTACTCACAATTATGGTGTAGCAATAATTATCCTTACGATCATCGTCAAACTGGTTTGTTGGCCCCTTACCCACAAGAGTTATCAATCAATGAAGAAAATGAAACAGATTCAACCACTTATTGCTCAGATCAGGGAAAAATACAAAGATGATAGAGAAAAACTCAACCAAGAGCTAATGTCGCTCTATCGGACCTATAAGGTAAACCCTATGGGGGGATGCCTTCCTATTTTGCTTCAGATTCCGGTATTTTTTGCGCTTTACCGTATGCTTTATAGTGCAGTGGAGTTGAGACATCAGCCTTTTTGTTTGTGGATTACAGACCTTACAGCACCGGATAGATTAAACATAGGATTTTCTATTCCTTATCTTGGTGGACTGCCGGTGCTGACGCTTCTCATGGGAGCAACTATGTTTATCCAGCAAAAAATGACCCCATCGCCTGGAGATCCACGCCAGGAAAAGATAATGCTACTTATGCCAGTTGTATTTACTGTGCTTTTCGTCAATTTCCCTTCCGGTCTTGTGCTTTATTGGTTTGTAAACAATATCTTGTCTATTGCTCAGCAATATTGGATTGAGCGTGCATCGAAAGCGTAAGTTTATGAGATTCCATATTGTTCTACGGATTGGTTTTATCCTCTTTTCTGTCGGATCCGGTGGAGGTCAAAGGAGGAGTGAACAATGTCCAGTCTTGAAATTGAAGAAAAGTCTATAGAAGATGCCATTAAAGTGGCCTGTGAAACATTAAGGCTTCCTCGAGAAATGCTTGACATTGAGATTATTTCTAGAGGTTCATCAGGTATTTTCGGGATTGTGGGTGCAAAGAAAGCAAAGATTCGGGTCCGTCCAAAGGGATTGTCCCTGGATGTATTAACTGAAAGGGCTAAAGCTATTTTGGAAGAGATTCTTAAATATGTTAATCTTCCTACCGTAGTTGATGGTGAACCTAGAGAAAACTATGTTTATCTCAATATAATTAGCAATGGCTCAGGTCTTCTCATTGGTAAAAAAGGGCAGGTTCTTGATGCTCTCCAGTATCTGGTTGCTAGAATATTGAACCGACAAACAGGTCAGACCGTATCGGTCGTTGTAGATACGGAAAATTATCGAACTCGCCGTGAGGAAAGCCTTAAAGAACTCGCTCGTGAACTTAAGGAGAAAGTCAGAAAGACTTGCAAGCCCATCACCACCGGTTTGATGAGTGCTAGTGAGCGGAAAATTATTCATGTAGAACTTAAAGACGATCCCGACGTAAGAACAAAAAGTAAAGGTGATGGACTTTTGAAGCGACTTGTTGTGTATCCTGTTAGGCATGGTAAATCGGAAAACAAAAAAAATGGGCGCAAGTCAAATCATGAAAGGATAAATAGGGATTAGAGTTCGCAAGAAGTCTTAGTTTTTCGTTGATGCTGTTTGAGAAGGTTTTTTTAGGGGTGCGCGGCTGCGCATCCCTCCTTGAATGTTTGTTTATAGGATTTATTGAAGGACAGATAATTTTGGGGAATCTCATCTTTCACTAAATAAGGGGATTCTTTTAGACTCGGACGGTCAGGGCAATAAAGATAGATAAATCCTTTGAGGACAAGCAACTGGATATTTTGTGGTCTGCAGACTGCTGATCAAGGGGTTTCTTTCATAATTTTTGAGGTTACGGCTCTGACGGGTCCCTGATCTTTGATAAAGATGTATATTTTTCCATGAAAGCCAGGATGTAAAATTTGGGTTCGGTCTGGTAATGCAAGTCGCTGATAATATTGAAATATTTTTTTTCTGAAAAAACAGAAAAATTTAATGGTCATTTTAGGGTTGACAACTGGTGATTGTTTTCGCTAGTCAGAAAAGGTCTTGCCGTGCTTGGTCGTCCTTCTTCAGGACTGGGTGTGAACCAGAAAAAAAGGAGTTTGCTCCATGCATAGACAGACTGGCTTTAGAATTAAGAAGCTGTGGAGGATGTTATTTTTTTCGCTATGTTTTTTATGGGTTTTTTGCCCGTTATCCCACGCCATGACTAGATCCATAGGTTACCCCTTCGAAGGCAGACTAGAAAATGGAATCCCTTTCCCACGAGAGTTTCGAGGTTATCAGTTAAGAACAATTGATCATACCTACACCACCCCTGAGTTAATAGGGGCTCTGCTTGACGCTATTGATGGGGTCAGGCGTGATTTTCCGGATACTTGCGATCTTTATCTGGGAGATTTTTCAAAGTCCGGAGGAGGGCCTTGGTATCCTGTTCATAAATCTCATCAAAACGGGCGAGATGTGGATATCGGAATGTATGCTAAAGGTAATATCCCCTTAAACGGTTTTGTCCCCATGAATGAGGAAAATTTGGATCTGCCAAAGAACTGGTCTCTCGTCTTGCATCTTCTAAATTCTCACCTTGTTGAAAGAATATTTGTGGATGCTTCCATTCAGCGCCTTCTTTATAATTATGCTCTGTCCCAGGGATACGACAAAAATTTCCTTGATAAAGTTTTCCAAGTTGGATCTGGTGGATACGAATATACCTTCGTGCGGCATGAACCTAACCATAGAGATCATATGCATGTGCGGTTTGTCGCTCCATGGTCAGAACTTGCAGGCAGGATAGATTATCCTACATCTGAGCAGCGTCGAGTGATTGAACTTGCTCAGAATAGTTTTCTTCCCAAAAAAGTTCTCTACTACGCAAAAGACGAAGCATCCCTGGAAGTCTTAAGCTCCAAACTCGGGATTCCTGTAGAAGATCTTTTAAGATGGAATAAATTACAACGTCTTGACGTGATCAGACCGGGAATGCCCATAGTGTTCTACAAGAGGGGGTTTGATATTGAAAGCGTTCAGCTTGCCATGAGCCTTGACGCAATGCTCATGAGGTCTCGTATTCAGGATGACCTTGCTATGTTACATAACGATGTTGTTCTTAACATACCTCCCATGGGACAACGCCTCATTGCTAGACTCGAAGAAAAATCCCGGCAGGATCAACCTAAACCGCAAGCCTTATCATTGGCAATAACCAGAGAAAACGATCAAACTAGAAAATCAGTGATGTCAATTAGTCAATCCACAAAATTTCATGTTGTAAAGAGCGGTGAGACTCCTGCTGTTATAGCTAAAAAGTATAATCTAGATCTTAAAGAACTTTTGGCTTTGAATAAACTTACGACAAAGTCTACCTTAAAGCCTGGCCAGAGGCTTGTTGTTTATTCAATTTCTAAGAAGAATTCTTTATCCTCTGCGTCTGCCAAAACAGGAGCTACTGTCCGCCTAGCGATGGTTCCCAAAGGTTTGAATAATAAACAGCCCCAAGGCGATAAGAAAAATACATCCACTAGCTCGTTTGAGAAAGTTAACTCTAAGGCGTCGCATCAAAAGAGCAGCAGCAACACCAAATCCACAGTAGCTAATGGAAATTCAAATATGAAAACGTCTTCTTCCTCATCCGCCAAGAAAATCGATTCTGCTAATTCAAAGACTCAAAAACCGCAGGAACAAAAATCGGTAGGTGTCGGTGTGAAAGGAGATGGCGCTAAAAAGGTAACCCTAGCTTCTGACACTTCAAAAACTAAGCAGGCAAATGCTAAAAATGCTCCTAGGAAGAAGTAATTTTGTCCTGAAATAGAGTGTTAAATCAGGATTGTTCGTTTTCGGTTGGATTTAGTTTTGATCGTCATATTGAGATGACGTTCTAAAGGAAGATCTCTTATAGGCTTTGGTTCATTTAAATGAAATGGATTTGTTGGCGTTATAGTTATATTATCACTTGAGATTTATAGATATATCGTGGATGTTAAAAATGTAAGAATTGAAGCGAGTTGTTTTCTTCTTGAAGTGATTCTTTGATTAGTTCATCGAAACTTAATAGCAGATTGAAACGGTGTTTTTGGGTAAGAGAAAATATCTTTTCGCAGATTTTTTGAGCTCTTGTCACCAGTTCTTGGAATGTTCCAAGACCCATAGATGATAGGGCTTTTCTGTGATATAGTTCAATTATAGGCGTGCTTTTACTTATTTCAACTACATCATTGAATTGAACAGGTGACAAGTCACAAAATCTTAGGATACGATCAATAGCGGCTACATAGCGCCCCCGGATAAGATCTAGAGATAGTTCATGTTGTTCCTTGTTAGATTTAAGAAAACACCCGTAGGCAAGCACGTCATCTTCAAGGGAAAACCCAAATATTGGGGGAAAAGCTCTAAACGATGCTCCATGGGATATTATTATATCTTCCAAATGATTCCGCCAGGGTTTTCTACTTTCTAATGCTTTTAATACTTCCTGTCTTAACCTGAGGGTCTGAGCTAGTAAATCGCCCGTCATTATTCCCTTTTCGAGAACAATGGATAGCAAGAAAATTGCGTCCAGGAAGGATCTGCTGTTGTGAAATGAAGTTAGTTCATCCAAGCAGATAAGGGCTGCTCTGCCGTTTTGAATGTCTTTTATAATTTCCCTAGCTTTTAGAAGAGTGAAAGTATAATTTTTCACCGTTTTTTCTTGATGGTCCAATATCATTTTGGCTTTCGAAATATTGCCCAAAAGATAATCGACCTGTTCAGAAATGTTTTGATGAGGCAGATGATGGACTAACATCGCTATGATTGTAGCCTGATATATGAAAAAGTCGGCATGAGCAGAAGAAAGCATTTCTTCCATCTTCTGAAATTGACTTTGAGAAATGCCAATTTTTTCTTCAGCATAAGGACCAAATTCTCTTTTTGCCATTGCATAGAACAAGCTTGTTTCCTGGAAGCTAAGTCTGTGCCGTTCTGTGATGGAACGAAGTCTTATGAAAGCCTTAGCAATGGCATCAAAGTTTTCTTCATTAGCAGAAAGTATCAACATAGAAAGCAAAGAAGGAGCTTTTTTGCCGATTATTACTAGGGTTTCATATGCTTCTTCGGGGGAGAGGAGCTTTTCAAAAAGGCTTTTCCACAAACCAAGTAGCACTAGATTGGGCATGATTGATGTGTTATCAACCTTACATTCATGCCTGTAAGCTGTGGTTTTGATATATTGCATAATCCTCTGTGCGTGGTGATTAGCTTCTTCAATAATGGTTGACGGAATGGTTCTCGCCTTTTTGGCTTCAAGATGTTTTGAAAAACTTTCTAGGATCTTTTCGGATTCTTCGAGATCAAAATAACTAACACTAACGATTTTCAGGTCTGAATCTATGACAAAATGGAGTTTAGATTCCAGCCAAAACCAGGCTTTTTCTGAGTAAAGAAGCTCATGGAAAGGAGGGGTAGAAAGTTCAGTAACAGCCAGGCATAGATGTTTTTTGAGCTTTTCAGCAAGATCTCTTTTGTGTTCTGGCGGAGTATTTCTAAAAATAGGGTTAAGATTGATAACCAAGTCCGGCTTCTTATCGGGTTCTGATTTGAATTTTTGGACAATATGTTTTCCGAAGAACACACAAGCCCACAGGAGAACAAGAGATGGATAGAAGCCAAGAAGAGGAAGGATATGTCCCGTGCCATGAAGTTTTGCTCTCAGGAACGTTTCCAAAAAATTCTGATCTACACAGAAGGTTTTTATAAGATGTTTTTCCAATTCCGGTGTTATGATTGATTTATCACCATTTTCTGCTATCTCGGTCATTGTGAGTTTGTGTATGCGCTCATAGCTTACTTTAATTAGTTTCTCCACAGAGTTACTGGCTTGTAAAGGTATGAGTAGTTCTCTGAATTTATCATCGTCCAACAGAGCTTTTGTTATTTGATCTAATCGCTTTTTTTCCGCTTCTACCAGATCTCGTTTCAAGGATGTCACCAATTCTGCTAAGGTCATTGTATATAGGTAATGTATGTATGATGGTTGCTGTTTAACTAGCTTCCTAAGTGGTTCCAAGGTGTAAACAGGATATTTACCCATAGCGACTCGTCCAAGGCTAGAGTGCCCGGTTACGATTAGACCCATTTCTTGAAGTTCGGAGCGGGAAAACCCGAACAAAGAAAGCTCGGGAATGTAATCAAAAAACTTTACCGATTTTCTCTTTGTTTGCGATGGATCAATAATAGCTTGAACTTTTGTTAGTTTTTTATACCGTGATGTGAGATGCCTGATTTGGGGCATTTTTTCCACTGTTTTTATTCCTGTGCTTTGGGAAAGCCTTGCCAGACAACTGAGCACGTTGGTGACATAGTCTAGAGTGTTTTTATAGTCTGCCACAAGGGTGATTGGGCAGCCGACAAGATGCGACTTTTGTAAAAATTCTTCTATATCTTGCCTTAGAATCTTTGATCTTTTAGGATGTGCCCTAACGCAGAGAAATGGAAATAGAGTGATTTGAAAGTCTGAATTTCCTTGATATTCATCCGGCAAAATTTCATTCCAAGTTTCGGCATCAAAGAACTTCTCTAAGATGATTCTCATCTTACTCTGTGAGCAAGCTCTTTTTGAAATCACCATAGGACACACCAGAGCAAAAGTTCCAGTGGGATTTAAATTTCTCCTGAGACGCAAAAATAAGTGTCCTATATACTGGATCATCTTCTTTTTAGATGCAATTATGGGAATCCATCCCGAACTGGAAAGATTTATCAAATATTCTGCAGGGTGGTGAGGACATATGAAGACGTCGAAAGGCTTTCGTCTTGTCGAAAAATCGTCCAGAGACGATAGAATTAAAAATCTGTGTTGGGGAAAGCGAGCTATGAGTTCATGGGTTAAGATGTCATCGCTTGATGTCATAACGCCAATCTTGAGATCTTTTTTTTCTATTATCTCGGGGATAATGGATTGTATGAGCTTTACTCGGATTCGAATATCCAATATGTAATGGGCAATGAAACTAAAGGGTATAAGGTAGTAAAAGATGCCTTTTCGGGATAAACGAACAAGAAGGCCCATTTTACGGTATAGTTCGTTAATAGCCGGAGAGTGTTTTTTTAGGGACTCAGGATCGCTTAAATCAATGGATTCCAGAAACCGTAATTCTTCGTCGTTTAGAACCCGATGCTCGAAAAGTCCGGCTCCGTAGGCATTTCCTCCCAAGTGGCTTTGCAACAGGGTCGGATGCTTTAAAGCGGCGAATGTGCCGAAGGGAACGTCGTCTTCTTCTATTCCGAAGGCGGTGTATTCCTCTGGTGGAATGTATTGAAAGTAGCTGAAAACATCTCGAGAAGAAAGAAGGAAATGATCTTCCAAGGATTGATTTGCCCTACCGAGCTTTTTTTCTTTTGAAGGTTCTAAATGTTTTTTCATTTTGTAATCTAGTCTCCCATGGATCTATCACCTTTTCAATATACAGATGGACTGGTGGAAGGATCAAGAATCTTAACGAATCCTTCATAATTTATTAAAGGCTGTTGAGACATTAAGTCATGTTCTTGCCTTTTCAAACTACTTAAAAAATCCGTTTGCCATTTTCCCTTTGTTTATGGTATCCGGAGGCAGAAATTTTGTTTTTATGCGAGCCCCCGTAGCTCAGGTGGACAGAGCACGAGATTCCTAATCTCGGTGCCGCAGGTTCGAGTCCTGCCGGGGGCACCACACATAGTTCAATTTCTTGGTGGGGTTTTATGAAAATTAATGCCGTATTTTTCGATTGTGATGGTGTTTTGGTCAATACAGAACCTCTGCATTATCGAGCATTCCTGAAGGTTCTTAGCATCTATGGGGTTTATTTTGATTACAAGACCTATGTGGACCAATACATTGGTTTCGATGACAGAGACGCTTTCAGAGCCATAGCACATAATTACAATTTATCGTTTTCCGAAGCGGATATTCCTGCCTTAGTTCAGAAGAAAAATGACTATCTTCTCGAAGAAGCATCAAAAGGGGTTGAAAGTTTTGATGGGGTCGTTTCTTTCGTTCGTTCAGTTTATGAAGCCGGCGTTCCTGCAGGGGTTGTTTCAGGATCGCTCAGGAAAGAAGTAGAAACATTTCTAAAGTGTCTTGGTATTCTGGATTTTTTTTGCATCTTTGTAACAGCTGATGACGTAAAAAGGAGCAAACCAGACCCTGAAAGTTACCAAAAAGCACTTACCCAGACGGTTCAATATCTTGGTAAAGAAATTAGCCCCTCCCGGTGTGTTGTCTTTGAAGATACTCCGGCAGGTGTGGAATCGGCTAAAGGTGCGGGCATGTTTGTGGTTGCAGTAGAACATTCTTTTAAAGCGCAAGAACTTGTGAAGGCGGATCTGGTTATACCGTCGTTTAAGGATTTGAACTTCTCGGAGTTTTGTAACCTTATAAAGAGGTTACCGAAATGAGGATTTTTTCTGACCGAGAGATTTTTCGTCGAATAGATGGCTTTGCGGAAAATTTAAGCAGAGCCAATGTAGACGTTGCGATTATTCATCATAACGCCGATCTCTTTTATTTCACCGGCACAGTGCAGGATGGATATCTTATTGTTTCATCGAAAGGAGTTGCTTTAATAGCTGTTCGTCGTAATCTTTCCCGAACTGTTGAACAAACTCCCATCAAGTCTGTGATTCTCGTAAGCAGTATAAAAGATCTTGCTAATATAGTTCAGGAGATTCATGGGAACACACCAAACTCCGTAGGTCTATCCATGGATGTTTTACCTGCCTCAACCTACCTGTTTTTAAAAGATCGCATTTTTCCCGATTCGCAACTTGTAGATGTTTCTATGACTATAAGACTTCAAAGGGCGGTTAAGTCCGATGAAGAAATCAAAGTAATGCGCGATGCTGCAAAAATTTCTCACGCTGTTTATGAATCTGTTCCGTCTTTTCTTAAAGATGGCATTGATGAATGGGATTTATGTGTAAATCTCGAAACTGTTGCCCGTAAGAATGGGCATTTGGGCTTTATCCGTCTGCGTAATCCCAGACTGGAAATGTATTTTGGTCATATTCTAAGCGGTCCTGAAGCAGCTTTACCTTCCTATGGTGATTCCCCCACTGGAGGTAAGGGAATAAGTGTTGCCTTTGCTCAAGGTTCAACTAGAAGAACTATAGGGCATGGTGATATGGTTAGTGTGGACACCATGATTTGTCATCATGGTTACTTGAATGATCAGACTAGAAATTTTTCCCTGGGTTTGCCTCCACAGGAACTTCTCAAAGCCCACGAGTTTTCTCTTCAACTACATAGATTTTTCAGGAAGGAAGCTCGCCCTGGTGCTATGTGTGGAGAAATCTACGAAGCTATGATGAAAGTGGTCGAAAACAGCCAGTTTGCTCCATATTTCATGGGAATCGATGAAAATCGTGTGTCTTTTATTGGTCATGGTCTGGGCGTCGAAGTGGATGAGTTTCCTTTTATTGCTCATCGGCAGAAGATGGTCCTGGAAAAAGGGATGGTTGTAGCACTTGAACCTAAGTTTATCATCCCAGGTAAGGGTATAACTGGCATCGAAAATACTTATCTTATTACCGATGACGGTGCCGAACCTTTAAACATTTCCCCAGAAGAACTGGTTGTTATTTCTTAAGTGTCTTATGGAGTAACGGAACTCCCCTTAATTTCTTCCGTGGAAGTGATGTCGGGGTCAGGTGCAGGCAAAGCTTTGGGAGGTTCCGCTGTTTTGGCTTCCAGAACATGTCTGGGAGTTTGTTCGATTCTCATTGTGAGCATACCGCCCATGATGCTTATTTCGTAGTTTTTATCTCCGAGATTAAGCTGTTTCAGAGCGTTTTTAAGCTCATTCCATTTCTTTTTGGCTTTTCTATAAAAATAATAGCATATAGATGATCCTGCGACAAAAATTGCTGCAAAGATCCACCAGGGGGTGGAAATAACAGCTCCAACAAACATCATAAAGCCCATAATGAGAAGCACCAGAGCAATTTGGGAGCCCAGGATAAGATACATGTAGCCAACATTCCTGTTGATGTCATCGTAATCTCTCTGAGGCTTTGCTTCTTCTTTTTCTTCTTTCTTTTTTGCAAACGAAAACATCTCTCTAAACCATCCCATGATGGTCTCTCCTTTCGTCGGAAATCTCTTTGGGTTCAATAGAAGACGGATTCCCGAGAAGCTTTTGATCAAGTTCCTGATATTCAGGCAGAGCTTTTCGCTCGAGCCTCATCTTAGCGAGTTCAAATTGATACCTTATAACCTCCCGAGACAATTTATATCTCAAGTATATAACCCACACTACTATAACCGCGGCAAAAAGGAGAAACCCGGCGCATATTACAGGATGCCGTTCCATGAAAGAAACTATTTTTGCAGCAATTTCAGAAACTGCATTGGGAATGATCCATAAGGCAATAAGAAGCACCAGGACAACAACCCCAAGATGAAAAAGTGAAAGTGATTGAATCCAGCCGATAAATGAAAGTTTTGATGTTTTAAAAATGGTCTGATCATTGAAACTGGGATGTTCATTTCTTCTGTTGTTGTCAAATATCGTCATGTAGCCTCTTATAATGAAAGCAAGGATGAGAATTGCTCCTATGGGAATTCCTATGGATGCTGCAAGCCATGCCCTGAAAGGAAATGCTCTTTCCTTTGTAACTACTCGCACAATATAATTTTCCACAGGACCATATCTGTTTTGAAAGCTTAGTTCTTCATATCGAGTAAGGTGTTTGCCTGGAGTTTCGTAAAGAACATGACCTTCTCTATCTTCGATGACTACTCGATATTCTATTCCTGACATACTCGCTGCAACGGTGTAAATTAAAAGTTCCACAACGACCAAAAATATTATTGCCGCAAGTATTATCTTCCTGTTAAGTCCCTGTGAGTGTTCTTTTTCAATTTCGCTCATAACCGTTTTTTCCAGGTAGCGGCAAAAATCTATTTGATTTATATCGCATCTCCCGATAAGGCATAGCATCGTTACACTAGGTATGTCAAAGAAAAAAGCCTGGATTGAGGGTCAGGAAAGCGATGAAGCCTATTTCCAATGCCGGTTTTTTGAAGGAACGAATTGGGGAACTTGGAGAGATCCTTAAAAATCCAAAGGAAATACTGCGCTACAGGCTTCTAAAGCATACAAGTGTGCTTCTTTCGGGAGATGCTGGCGCAAGGGTTATTTCTCTTGTATCTTTAACTCTGACTATACGGGCTATCGGTCCAGAACTTTTTGGTGTTCTCGCTATCGCCGAAACCTACGCAAAGCTGGTGGATAGAATTTTTAATTTTCAGGCATGGACAGGCATTATCAGATTTGGTGCTGAGGCTCTTCACAATAAAAACAAGAAAGCTCTACGACGCTATATCCTGGTGGGATTTAGTCTGGATCTGCTTTCGTCTTTTGTCGGTTTCATTGTTGCTTTTTTTCTCGCGCCCTTCGTTGCTGGATTTTTCAAATGGGATGAGGCTATCCTGAATGCCATAAAATTTTACAGTTTCTTAGCGCTTTTCAATTTTACTGGAACCGCCACGGGAATTTTGCGACTTACAGAACGATTTTCACTTCTTGCCTGGCAGCGTATTTTTTACGCCTGCTTAAAACTTGGAGCAGTAACTTTAGTCTGGTTATTTAACGGTGATTTTCATCATTTCCTCTTTGTATGGTTGGTGTCTGAGATTCTTGGCTATATGTTTATTGTATTGAGTTCTCTTGCGATAGTTTTTCGTAAAAAATGGCTAAGAATAGAAGACTCATCAGACGTTAGCAGGTTTGAAGCCCCTCTCAAGCCTTTTATTGTCTTTGTAGTCTGGACGAATCTTTCATCTACGCTCGACATTCCGACAAAATTCCTAGATATGTTCATCGTTTCTTCTCTTGTTTCAGTTGAAGCTGCTGGAGTTTACAAAGTCTTTCAGCAGATTGGTCACGTGTTGAAAAAACCAATGGAACCTCTCTATCAGGTTATATACCCCTACTTTAGCAATGACGTAGCCAGAGGACTTCATCAGGTAGCAATAGTAAATGCTTTGAGAAGCCTTATTTTTACCATACCAGTCATTGGAGTAATTCTTGCCGTTTCTGTTGGCTTATCACCATGGTGGCTTCCCGCAATATTTGGCAAAAAATTTGCCGAAGTAATTCCAGAATTTGCTGTTTACATGATAATAACCGGTTTAGCTGTGGTGCTTAACAATATAAACCCTCTTTTTGTGGCTTTAGGTTTTGTTAGAGAAAATTTCTTTATCCAGGCGGTATCTAATTCCTTGTTTTTAATTCTTGCCTGGCTAGCCGCTGGGGTGTGGGATTTAAGAGGAGTTTTTATAGCTTACGGAGTTCACATTGTTGTGTCATATTTTGCTAAGATTGTGCTTATTGGAAAGCATTATGGCTGGAGAAGTTTAGTAGGACATTCAGGTAAAGAAGAGTAGGGAGTGTAGTAGTGAAAATTATCTATCTTTCCAGATCCAGGTTCCCTTCAACTGCAGCAAACAGTGTAAATGTGATGAAAATGTGTGAAGCCTTCTCATTGCTGGGACACGATGTGCTTTTGGTTGGTAAGTTCGAAACAGATGATCTTCCTGTTGTCTTTGATTATTATAGAGTGAAACATAAATTCGGGCTCAAACCAATCCCCTCCTGGGATGGCTCTGCAACTGATCCTTTGTATGTTATTCGTAGCATCTGGGAAGCTAAGAAATATTTTCCTGATCTTGTTTATAGCCGTTCTCTTGAAGCATGTTTCGGAGTAGCAACGCTTGGCATCCCATCTGTTTATGAAATTCACGCAAAACCGAGAACTCTTTTGAAACGAGTTTTACTTAAACGCCTTATAGCTATGCCCTCTCTCAAACGAATTGTGGCTATTACTCAAGGGCTGGCTTGCTATTTGAGCAGGGAAGGATTCCTTAAAGGGAACAAGACATCTTACGTGTCCGATTTGTCATATAAGCTGTGTGTGGCTCATGATGGAGCAGACCCGGAAGACTTTAACGCTTCGGTTCCCGTTGGTTTTGAAGATGAAGCAAATCATTTTCGCAGTGTGTTTTCAAATATGCCCCCAGATAGGCTCCAGGTAGGGTATGTGGGCAGTCTTTATCCTGGCAAAGGCATGGAGATTATATCAGAGATTGTCCACCTGTGTCCCTGGGCGAACTTCCATATTGTGGGCGGTAACAAGAATGAAGTGGCTTTGTGGAACAGAAGATGTATCAAAAACGGATTTATACCACCTAACGTAATGTTTTACGGCTTTATTCCTCACGCACTTATTGGTTATATCTGCTCGTTTATGGATGTAGCTCTATTACCAGCTCAACCTTTTATATCGAATGTTTCCAAAAACATTGACGAAGCATGGCATGTATCGCCACTTAAGCTATTTGAGTATATGGCAGCAGGGGTACCAGTTATTGCTTCAGATCTGGAGAGCTTGCGAGAGGTCATAGAACCAGGCGTAACAGGACTTCTTGTCCCGCCCAATGATCCTGCTGCCTGGTGCAATGCTCTTTCTCTTTTGCGGGATCATCCTGAACTGAGAGTTCAACTGGGACGCAAAGCCAGAGAGGTTCTCGTTAATAGCTATTCCTGGAGGTGCCGCGCCGAAAAAGTTCTTGGCGGATTGCAACTGTGATAAATTTTGAAAGGCACGGCACATACGAATGTTTTGAAACTGCTTAAGAAAGATTTTAACAGGAGATAAGGGCTTTCCTTACAAACAGCTTGCATTTGTCCAAACAATATGGTAGGCAGAATCACGCTCAGTCGGGGCGTAGCGCAGCCTGGTTAGCGCACCTGCCTTGGGAGCAGGGGGTCGGTGGTTCAAATCCGCTCGCCCCGACCACTGAAAAGCTCCTGCAGTTTTTCGAATTAAACCTCAAACATTGCGGCGCGCTAAAAAGTGTGCCCTTTACACAATTTAGGACATTCCTATGGAAAAAGAAACATACGTTCCCGTTTACACTCTTGCTAACCGATTTGAAGCCGACATTGTTGCCGATGCTCTGGAAAGGGAGGGGCTTCCCTTCTGGATTAGATCATTTGAAGAAACAGCCTATGATGGTTTGTTTGTTATACAAAAAGGCTGGGGACAGGTGCTTGTGCCCCGTTCTGAATTCCATCAGGCTATACGATTGATATATTCAGTTCTCAAAAACAGCTCTCAAAAAGGGATTTATGAAGAACCCGACCAGGTTGATCCCACCTTGTGGGATGAGATTGCTTCCAGAGATCCAGATGAAGTTTGCCAAAGAGCAAAAGTTTCCTTTGATAAGACATCGGGAGCTTACGTAGTGCCTTTTCTCTCCAGTTCCGTGCGCTGTGTGGTAAAAGAAAAAGTTATAGAATTCGTAGAACCTCTTCCCTATGACCGGGTTGATTTTGAACTTGCTCTTGTAGTGCTTCATTATCTCATTCATTCGGAACCGGTCGATCCAGTTGGGAAATGGGTGGGTGAGAAGGATATTCCTGGTGGAAACGTGTTCTTTTACGGTCCTCATCAGCTTCCCACAAGACCACTTGAAGAGCTTTTTCAGATAGATGTTTCTTACTTTGATAGAGCGGCACAACTTTTGGGTGCTGTTAGAGAGAACAAGGGCGATAGAGCTTATGTTTTCCAGGTTTTTCCCAGGGTTCCGGTTTTATTGATTTTCTGGAAGGGAGATGAAGAATTTGAACCAAGAGTCGTCTTCCGTTTCGACGAAACCATAACAAGGCATTTTCCCGTTCTCGATCAGATTTTTGCTCTTTCCTATGTCGTTTATCGTCACGTTATGGCTGCAGCAAAGAAGTAAAAAGCTTTCAGGAGTAATCTCAGGGACGATATCGTCCCACGGTCTGCCTACCACAGTTTGATTTCTTCTTCTAAGCGTATTCCAAATTTTTGCAGCACTTTTTCTCTGGCATAATTTATGAGTTCTCTCACTTCACGGGATTTGGCATTCCCAAGATTCACTATCCAGTTGGCGTGAATTGGGCTAATCTGAGCGTCACCAATTCTGCATCCCTTGAGTCCGCATTGATCAATAAGCCATCCGGCAGGAGGATGAGGCGCAGGAGGGTTTTTGAAAATACATCCGGCTGAGGGATGGGTAATGGGTTGAGTTGACTTGCGCTTTAGAAAGATTGCCCGCATGCGCTGGAAAACTCTTTCCGGAGTTTCTTCAACAAGCTCCAGTCTGGCTTTAAGAACAATATGTCCTTCCGGGATGCCTAACGATCTGTATCCGGGCGAAAAGGCACTTACATTGGTTGAAAAAATTTCTCCCGACGGCGTCATAAGTTCAATTTGAGAAATGATATCCGCCATCACGCCGTCGGATGTTCCAGCGTTCATGAAAACAGCTCCACCTATAGTTGCAGGAATGCCAGTGAGAAATTCGCAACCGCCCCAGCCAAAACGCGCACATAATCTAAGAACCTGTTTTAGACTCATACCGGCGTCAACTGAGACAACAATCTTTCGGCTTGAATGTTTTCCTGCAACTGTAACCGTTTCTGACTCCACGTTTATGTCATGCTTGAAGGATCGAAGACTTACGATGGGTTCCTCTACTCCTTCGTCGTTTACAAGCACGTTGCTGCCCGCTCCGATGATCTTCCAGGGAATATGATGATCATGAAAAAATTTAACCAGAGTTCCCAGAGCGATCTCATCAAAAGGCTCAATAAATAATTTCGCTTTTCCGCCGATACGGAAAGTTGTTCGCTTTGAGAGATCTTCATTCTCCCTGATCAGCACCGATTTCGTTGTAGAGGCTGATCGCAAAATTTGGTCTAGCCGGCTTTTCATGAGTTAACACTGTCCTGAAGATGTTCCAGTAATCTTTCGCCCACTGTCCATACATTGCCTGCTCCAAGAGTCAGCACCACATCGCCACTCTGGACAATCTGTTTAAGCTTGTAAATAGCATCTTCCAGACCGGGCACATACACAACCTCTGTTTTCGATTCGGCAACTTTTTTTGCTAGAAGTTCTCCCGTAACGCCAGGAATAGGAGATTCTCCAGCGGAGTAAATGTCGGTCATAATCAAAACGTTACAGGAGTCAAAGCATAGGGCAAAGTCGTTCATGAGGGCTTTCGTCCTTGTATATCTGTGGGGCTGAAAAACAACAATTTTGCGCCTATCTGGAAAGCAATTGTGCATAGTATGCAGCACAGCCTGTATTTCACGGGGATGGTGCCCGTAATCGTCCAGAACAGTTATACCTCGAGCTTCTCCTTTCAAGTGAAATCTCCTGTCAACTCCTGTAAATTGCGAGAGCCCCTCGGCTATCTTATCCGGTTCCAGTCCCAGTTCGAGCCCCACACCCACCGCTGCGAGAGAATTCAGCACGTTGTGAATGCCTGGAACATTCAGGTGGATCTCTCCCGCAGGATTGCCCTGAATGATAAGCCGGTAACTGCTTTTGAAGCCATTTTGTATGATATTTTCGGCTCGTATGTCGGCGTCAGCGGAAAAGCCATAGGTGATGACTTTTCGCTTGAGAAATGGCAATACTAGAGTCCGCATAAAGTTTTGCGGCTCGTTATAATGAGAAGATGGACAAAACTCTCCGCCAGCTTTCATTGTGGCTGGCGTAATCAGATTGTCCAGACAAACGATAGCGCTTCCGTAGAAGGGTATCTTGTTTAGAAAACTTACGAAAGTTTCGGCTATGTGGTTAATATCGCGGTAGTAATCCAGGTGTTCCAGGTCTATGTTAGTGACCACTGCAATAGTGGGAGAAAGCATAAGAAAAGAACCGTCGCTTTCATCAGCTTCGGCTACAAAAAAATCTCCCATTCCCATTTTTGCGTTAGATCCCCAGGCTCGTAACCTCCCACCAATAACAACCGTTGGGTCGAATCCGCTCGCAACAAGAAGAGTGCCAATCATGGATGTAGTGGTGGTTTTACCGTGAGCCCCCGCCACAAGGATAGAATGTTTCATGCGCATTATCTCTGCAAGCATTTCTGCTCTGGGAATGATGGGCACATGTTTCAGTCGTCTTGCTTCCTCCAGTTCGGGGTTGTCCGGCTTTACCGCCGAAGAGTAAACAACCACATCAGCCCCATGTATGTTTTCTTTTCTGTGACCGATATAGATTTTTGCACCAAGCGATGCAAGTCGCCTTGTTGTATCGCTTTCCTTCAAATCCGATCCCGACACCTGGTAACCTAAGTTTAAAAGCACTTCAGCGATTCCGCTCATTCCGGAACCGCCAATTCCAACGAAATGAACGTGTTGATACGGTGGATATTTCTTCAAGATCCCTTTTCCTCCTTTAATTCTAAATGACCTGTTAGTAAAAACTACCAAAGCGTCTTATGCCAGATCAGCTTTGCCAGGATGATTAAAAAATGGTGTTTTCCCTTTCCTCTTTGATTAGTCTCAACATGATCCCCATTGCTATGCCGGTCGCCATTAGACTGCTTCCACCGTAGGAAATAAAGGGAAGAGGAAGTCCTTTGGTTGGAAGTATTCCCACGACGACCGCCATATTCCCCACAGCTTGGCTCATGATAAGAGTAGTTATGCCAAGAGCCAGTAATTTTTTGCGAAAGTCTTTGACAAGATCTATTGTCCGCCTTAACACCATGAAAAGAAAGAAAAATATTAGAACCAACAAGCTAATTCCGACAAAGCCCAGTTCATGACCGATTACAGCAAAAATGAAGTCTGTGAAAGGCTCCGGGATGTATGAAAGCTTTTGAATGCCCATTCCTAATCCCTGACCTGTGAGTCCACCTGATCCTAACCCCGTCCATGCCTGTAAAAGGTGGTATCCTTCTTTTAGCGGATTTGTCCAGGGATCGTAGGTTGCTTTAATCCGTATCCAACGGTAAGGAACTCGATACAAAAAGAAATAGAACACAAAAACGGCTATAGGAACATAGATTCCAAAATGCCTCCACGGCACTCCAGCCGCTGCAAGAAGCACTAAGCTTATCAACCCGATAAGAAAGGCATTGCCGAAGTCTGGTTCTTTCAGGATTAGCCCTGCAACGAAGCCAGTAAGTATTGTGTATAAAAGAAGTCCTTCGAAGAAATTTCCGAGTTTTTCCCTTCGCCTTGTAATGGCGTCGCTTAAGTAGATGATCCAGATCACCTTAGCGTATTCAGCCGGTTGAATATGAATGCCGCCGGGAAGCTGATACCATCTGCAAGCCTGGTTGTAGCTTACTCCAACGCCCGGAATTAAAAGACCGGCGAGAAGAACAACAGCTATGAAAAGCAGTAGCTTGGAATATCGAAAGAGCCTATCTATCGGAATCTTTTGCATGCCCCACATTATAACAAGGCATCCTGTTATGTAAATTCCCTGACGCAAAGCATAGGCAAAGCTACTGTATCCCTTGCGAATAGCGTAGGGAGCGCTGGCGCTATAGACAAAGACTATTCCGAAGACGAGAAGCGAAACAACAATAATCCAGAGTTCAACTGATAAAATGTCACAGGTTTTGCTTCGATCGCTCTGGCGAATAGCGACGCCATTCAGTTGTTTAGGACTTTCCATCTTTTCACCAGTTGCTTAAAATGATCGCCTCGCTCTGCATAGCTTCGATATTGATCAAAGGACGAACAGGCTGGTGAGAGCAGAACTACTTCCCCTGGACGCACTCGCTTAATAACTGCCGAAAAGGCTTCTTCCAGATCTTCTCCTTCCAGAATCTCCAGTGAAGAATCGAGTTTAAGGCTCTTTATTGCTTCCAGGATTCGGGGGCGAGCTTCTCCAAAAAGACATATACCGCGGCATATCGTGGAAGCCTTTTTGAGAAGTTTTTCGTAGCTCCCTCCTTTGTCTCGCCCTCCCAGAAAGAGCCATACTCGTCTTCCTTCGAAACATTCAAGAGCTCTAACTACAGCATCAACATTGGTTGCTTTGGAATCGTCGTAAAAATCCACTCCGTTTATCCTGTCAACCCATTCTATGCGGTGGTGTCCGGGTGAAAAGTTCGCAAAGGCTTCTTCAATGATTTCAGGTGGCACGCCAAAGAGCATACAGGCAAGAGCCGCCGCTGCCATGTTTTCTTTGTTGTGATTGCCTTTAAGGCGTTCGTTAGCTAGGGATATTCTAATTGGGGAATCATATTTTTCGGGAAGTTTTACATTGAGGATATCTCCGGTGATGAAGCCGTGAGCCAGGGAATTGCGTCGGCTCCAGAAAATCAACCGATCTTCCTTTATTTTTCCACAATCGATATTTTCACGAACAAGCCTGGTGATTGTTTCGTCATCTCCATTGACTATAGCCCATTGCCCCTTTTGTTGTCTCAGAATTGGGGATATCTTGGAGCGAGCATAGGCATCAAAGGAAGGGTAGCGATCCAGGTGATCTTCGGTAATGTTCAGCACAACAAATATGTCGGGAGCAAAGGTGTCGGCTGTGTCGAGCTGGAAACTACTAACTTCCAGAACCGCCACATCCCAAAGGTTGGGGGTCATGACGGCTTGAGTAAGAGGCACACCAATGTTTCCACCGACAAAGGTTCTCTTTCCCCAACGGTGCATAACAACCCCGATCAGTTCCGTCGTGGTCGTTTTTCCGTTTGTTCCTGTGACGGCTATAACCGGCATGTTAATCCGTCGCCACGCCCATTCAAGTTCGCCCACGATGGGAATGCCCTGTTTTCGGGCTTCCTGAAGAAGAGGTATGTCTAACGGCACACCCGGGCTTACAATTATTTCCTGAAACTGTCTTACGTCTCCAACATCGTTTGATCCCAGCACAAATCGGCAACCGGCTCTTGAAAGTCGATCCAGCACTTCCTTTGAAATTCCTAAATCCTGAAGCGGCTTGGAATCCGTAGCTGTGACCTCAATCAATGGATATGCATCATCGTGTTTCTCCTGTGAGGCTGTCACATTATGGTGTGCTCCCACCAGAGCATCGCAGATGGATATTCCTGAAATTCCGAGTCCTACAACAAGCACTTTACGTTTCTGCATCGGCAACCAATCCTTCCACAATTTGTTCCATTCTCATTGAACGGGATCCCTTTACGAGTAGCCATGCTCCGGGGATCCAGTGTTCGGTTAATGCTTCCAAAAGGGTAGAATGATTCATAGCTTCTATTACAACAGGCACTCCCGCCTTACGTCCTTCTTCAGCTATAAAGCTTGCAAGACTTCCAAGAGTAAATATGCCAGCAGGCTTTTTTTCTGCAAGACTTTGTCCAACTAACCTGTGGAGTTCTTCCGATGCGTGCCCAAGTTCCTTCATGTCGCCAATCACGGCTATGAAGGGTTTGTTTTCACTGTAAGCCATCTTCGCAACCGTTTCTATTGCGCGAATCATTGATCCTGGGTTTGCGTTGTAAGTGTCGTCAATGATGACGGATCCGTCATGGAGAACCAGACACTCCATCCGATGAGATACAGGCTTCCAGTTAGAAAGCCTTTTTGCGCCGGTTTCTAGAGAAATTCCCAGATGAATACCAACAGCTAGCGCCGCAAGAGCGTTTAGAGCGAAGTGTTCTCCCAGAACGGGCAGGTTAACCTCCGCCATATCCTTCCCGCTTCTTGCTATAAAAGACGTGCCTTTGCGGGAGCATTGGACATCGCCGTCTACGGTTAGATCGGCGTTTCCTTTAAGACTGAAGTACAAAATGGCAACATTCTTGAGATCTTCTGATGCTCTAAAAAGCCATGGATCATCAAGGTTCACAATAGCGCATCCTTTTTCTTTCGGGAGTGCGCGCCAGAGCTTGGTCTTTTCTCGAAAAATCTGTTCTTCCGATTCAAGTCCTTCCAGGTGAGCCTTCTGTATGTTTGTTATCACGCCAATTGTAGGTTCAGCCGTGGCTACGAGTTCATCCATCTCGTTAAGATGGTTTATGCCCATTTCTATCACAATAGCTGTGTGGTGATCTTCAAGGCGAAGGAGGGAGAGAGGGACTCCGATGTTGTTGTTCCAGTTCATAGGGTTTTTCAGCACCTGGAAGGAACCTTCAAGAACACTGGCTATCATCTCCTTAGTGGATGTTTTCCCGTTTGATCCCGTAATACCTACAACAGGTCCTGTGAAAGAAGAGCGATGATAGTGGGCAAGGTCGCCGAGCGCTTTAAGAGTGCTGGGAACTTTTATGATGGTGGGGATGTGTATGGGGGCATCATGACGTGTTCCTGACGCCATAATGTCGAAACTGTCGGGTAGTTTTTCGACTATTAGACATTCTGCGCCTTTTTCCAGAGCCTCCATTAAAAAATCGTGTCCGTCGAAGCGCTCTCCGATGAGAGCCACAAAGACATTTCCCCGCTCAATGGTTCTGGAATCTGTGCTGATACCGCAAAAATTAACCCTCTGCCTGCTTCCCGAAATAAGCTCTCCACCCGTAGCTTTTAAAAGGTCATCCAGAGACCAGATTTTTTCTCCCATCATTCGCACCTTTTCACGCTGTGGTTGTGGGTCTTATCTTTCGCACGCCTTCTTTAATTCGCTGTAACATTCCTTTGCAACACACCGATCATCGAAGGGGATCCTTTCCCGCCCGATAATCTGGTAGGTTTCATGGCCTTTACCACCAATAAACACTACGTCGCCGTCTCTAGCAATCTGAATAGCTTTTTTGATGGCTGTTCGCCTGTCTATAACTACAGAGAAAATTTTTTTCGGCAACTTCAAATCTTCGTCGATAAGGGAATTCCTGACCCAGTCTGGTGGTATTCCGGCGAGGATGTCTTCAATTATTTTCTGGGGATCTTCCGTTCTGGGATTGTCGCTGGTTACAATGACCACGTCGCTGTAATCCGTAGCCACTTTAGCCATAAGAGGGCGTTTTGTGGGATCTCGATCGCCTCCACAGCCGAATACGGTAATGATTCTTCCCGGAGCCCATTCTCGTATGCAGGAAAGAGCTTTTTCCATGGCGTCGGGAGTATGGGCGTAATCAACAATGACGTGGAATGGGGCGTCTATTGGAACTTTCTGAAGCCTTCCGTCAACTCCGCTCACCGAAGAAATACCAGCCGCTATGACGTCCAGATCTATACCGTGAGCTATACCGGCTCCTACTGCGGCAAGAATGTTATAGACATTAAGCCGTCCAAGAAGCCTGGAGTCTATGGAAACTTCGCCAACAGGGGTCTTTATGCTTACAAACGAGCCGTCAGGACAACATTTATATTTCAGTGGAGCGATTTTTGCCGGATTAGATATGCCGTAGGTCAAAATTTTTATATCTCTTCCTTCCAGCATTTTGGAAAGTTGAGCTCCATAAGGATCATCAATGTTGATCACAGCGCAACCGCTAGGTGAAGTTGTAACAATATTGCTGGATTTGGAGCGCCTTCCCAGATGTTCCAAAAACAAAAGGCTTTTTGCTTCGAAGTAAGACTCCATAGTCTTGTGAAAATCCAGATGGTCGTGAGAAAGGTTTGTAAAGACAGCAACGTCGTAAAAACAGCCGAAGATTCTTTTTTGCGAAAGGGCGTGTGATGAAACTTCCATTACGACGTGATCCACACCGTCCGTTACCATTTCAGCAAAGAGCCGCTGAAGCATAATTGGATCTGGCGTAGTGAGTGGTGCCTGAATGAGATGTTTCTTCCAGCAGTAGCCTATGGTGCCTATGCGTCCCACTTCAAAACCAGCCTGACGATATATGGCTTCAATGAGTATTGTGGTTGTAGTTTTTCCGTTAGTGCCGGTAACACCGGTTAGATGTAGTTTTTCCGTGGGAAAACCGTAAAAAGCCGAAGCTGCAAAAGCAACTGCTTTGTGAGTATCTTCAACGGTGATGACGGCGGGATTTGGGCCTGAACTTAGAAAAGAAGGATTTCTTATTTCTGCTTCCAACCACGATCTTTCAACCATTACCGCCGTGGCTCCGTTTCTCGTCGCATCGGGGACAAAAAGATGTCCGTCAGTATGGGTTCCTTTGATGGCAACAAACAGTTCCCCTTTTTTAACTGTGCGGCTGTCGGTTGTTATACCGGTAATAACTTCTTCTTGGGATCCCTTAACAAGTTTCGTCCCGATCCCAAGGGCATTAAGGTGCGCAAGCAAATCTGATAGAGTCATCATTTGAGTTTCCTTTCCGTTTTTATCCTCCATTTTATTTACAAAGATCGTCCTTCTTGGGAGAACTTCCCCTGATTTGGTGAGACGCCCAAATAGGGAAGAGTTCTTAGCGCGATTTCTCTAAAGACCGGTCCAGCTACAACGCCACCATAGGTAGCTCCTCTTGGATTATGCACAACCACAGCTATCACTATGCGGGAATCTTCCAGAGGAGCGAAGCCCACAAAGATTGAAGCATAATCCTTTCTGGAATATTTTCCCGTTTCGGGATCGAGCTTTTGAGCCGTGCCCGTTTTACCTCCAACTTCGTAGCCTGGCACCTGAGCTGAAACACCGGTGCCTCCTTCTTCTGTTACCTTTTTGAGTATGCCTTTAAGGGTCTTTGCCGTAGAAACGGATAGAACTCTCTGGAAGGTTTGCTGAGACGGGTCGTTTTTAACATTCTTCAAGCTACTTGCTTCTACTGTATTTCTCTTTTCTGTTGAATCTTTTGGATCGCCGTTTTTAACGTAAGCGGCATAAATGGTTGTTCCCGTATCGAGCTTTTTTGCAATTTTGGGAACACCCATCAGACCGTCGTTAGCTATAGCTCCGAAAGCTCTTGTGAGTTGAATGAGAGTTGACCCTATGCCCTGACCAAATGCAGATGTTGCCAAATCGAGAGGACGCCATTTTTCCCACGGACGCACTATTCCGGAAACTTCTCCGGGTAGATCTATACCTGTTTCGTGTCCGAATCCGAATTTGTCGATGTACAACGCATACCGCTTTGCTCCAAAGTTCAAGGCAAGCTTTGCCGCTCCAATATTGCTGGAATACTGTATGACCTGAGAAAAGTCGATCCATCCGTGAGGATGCACGTCCCGGATAAGATGTCCCGGAACCTTAAAAGAACCATTTTCGCAGAAAATTCGATCTGTGGGCTTTACGAATTTTTCCTCCAGAAGAGCCGCCGCAAGGATGGCTTTGAAGGTCGAGCCGGGTTCGAAGGTATCCGCAACAGCGCGGTTTCTCCATTCACCTGGATTGCTCAATTGATAAAGATTTGGATCGAAGGGGGGCCAGTTAGCCATGGCAAGAATTTCAAAAGTTTTTACGTCCATGACTATAGCCTGGGCAGATTCAGCCTGATATTTCTCCGCAGCTGCAGCCAACTCTTTTTCTGTGATATTTTGAATATAAGCATCCAGAGTAAGCACGAGAGCGCTTTCATGGTTACTGGCGGATGGTAGATCGCTTCCTAGCCATAAAGTTCGTACAAGTCCATCTCGGAGAAATCTATATTTTTCCGACTGCATTCGTAAAAAGGCATCGTAATACTTTTCCACTCCCTCAAGTCCAGTTCCATCAACTCCAACAAACCCTAGCACCTGTCCGGCTAGCCATCTTTCTGGGTAGAAACGCTTTGTCTCTCGCACAAGGTAAAGCCCGTCCACTCCCAGTTGACGGATCTTTTCCGCTTGCTGATCTGAAAGAAAGCGTTTTATCAGCACGAACTTACCCGGTTTCCTCATTCGATTCAAAATTTCTGAAGGCTTGGAACCGATAATTGGAGCCAGAGCCGTTGCCACAGTTTCTGGATTTGTAATAAGTTTCGGATTAACAAAGAGCGAGGATTCTTCTACCGACATAGCGAGAGGTTGTCCGTTTCGATCAAGGATAGGACGGCGGGAAAGAGTTGTTTCTAGATCAGTGTAAATTTGAGCCTCATACCGCGATCGCCAGCTCTCCCGTTCTATAACCTGGAACTGAAAAGCCCTTAAAAGCACTGCAATCATTCCACCGATTACGAAAAGGGAGAGAAGAAAGACTACAAAGTCAAAACGGTTGCGATCTTTATCGGATCTAAGGCGTTTTATGAACATTCCTGCTTGTTTTTCCCATTTCTTCTCCATGGGATGTTTTTACCTCTGATGCAGAGTTTTTGCTTTTATTGTGGTGTATTCTGCATGAGCGATGAAGGAACCTGAATGAAGATGGTTTCATTAGACTTTGGAGGGCGCATAGAAAACTCCTTCTGAGCAATTTCCTGAAGGTGAGGTGGACTCGTGAGAAAATTCCACTCTAGTTTTAGCTTTTCATTAGTTCGCTTCAGTTCGAGCAGGTATTCGTATCGCTGGGAAATTATGTAGCCGTATCGCACCTGTTCAATTCTGAGCCATGTGTAAAAAAGAGCCATAATTGCTATCAGGACTGATACGGCGAAGTAGAGTATTTTTAACATTGTTCAGCCTCCGGAGAAGACATTTCTCCCGCCCACTTTGCCGCAGCTCGAAGCTTTGCACTCCTTGCTCTGGGATTTTGATCGATCTCCTCCTGAGACGGTTTAATGGCTTTACGAGTTAACAACACAGCCCTGGGCTCTTTCCTTCCACACTGACACACAGGGAGATTAGGAGGACACGAACAAGTTTTAGTCCAGGCTTTGAATCGTTCTTTCACTATTCTGTCTTCCAGGGAATGAAATGACACGATGCAGACAACCCCACCGGGACGCAGATAGTCAAGAATGATGTCAAGAAAACTGTTTAGGGCTTCCAGTTCTCGATTGAGCTTAATTCTTAACGCCTGGAATACCCTGGTTGCAGGATGAATTCTTGATCGTTTTTCTTTTTCTGGGAGCACCGAAAGAATGATGTTAACCAGATCACCGGTTGTTGTTATGGGGCGAGTCTTTCTAGCTTTGACGATAGCATCGGCAATACGCCTTGCAAAGCGCTCTTCTCCGTAACGAAAGAAAATATCGGCTAGTTCCTTTTCGGAAAGTTCATTCACAAGGTCTGCAGCGGTTTTCTTTGTCCGCCTGTCCATTCTCATATCTAGAGGTCCGTTTCGTATGAAACTGAATCCACGTTCAGCTTCCATGAGTTGCTCGGTGGACACGCCAAGATCCAGAACTGCTCCATCGATCTGCCTTATGCCTTCCTGTTTCAAAACAAGGGGAAATCGTTCGAAGCTTTCCTGGTAGAGCTTTAGATTGCCTGATTCTATGAATTGCTGAAGTCTAGAGCGAGATCTTTCAATGGCGGCATCATCTCTGTCTATTCCTATAACTAATACATCGGGATGGAGCCGCTTCAGGATTTCTTCAGCATACCCCCCGGAGCCTACCGTTCCGTCAAGGAATATGGTTCCTCCTCGAGACAAAAGCAAATCTATGGCTTCATTCATAAGAACTGGCTTATGAACTATGTTTTCTTGCGATACGTCCCAGCCGGTCATGTTGATACTCTCACTTTTTCAATTCTTCTCCCCCTTAAGCTGATAACCTGGAGGCGGACTTTTCCGATTGTTACTATTTCCCCAAGTTCTGGAATACGCTGTAGCCGCCAGAGTATTAAACCTCCTATGGTTCTTACGTCAGTTTCCGGTAGGTTGAGGTCAAGGACTCTGTTAATATCCCGTATAAGCGCTTTGCCATCAATAATCCATGATCCGTCTTTAAGCGATAGGATTCGATCCTGCTTAAGATCGTATTCATCCTCTATGTCGCCCACTATTTCTTCCAGGATGTCCTCAAGGGTGACAAGTCCGACAACGTTACCGTATTCATCTATCACAAAAGCGATGTGAGTTCGCTCCTTTTTGAAAACCTCGAGTTGGAAGCGGACTGTGCGAAGGTCCGGAGCAAAGGGTGGTGGACGAAGGATTTTTCTTAGGGAAAACGAACCATTGTGGTTTGTCAGAAAAACGTCCCTTACGTGAATAAATCCTATTACGTTTGACCGGTCTCCTTCATAAACGGGATATCTGGAAAAGTTGGTTTTTGCAATGATTTCTACTGTGGAATCTCGGGAAGCATCTACGGGAAGACTTACTACATCTCGCCATGGAACCATGATGTCTCTAAGGATTGTCTTATCAAGAAGAAATATCCCCAGAAGCATATCCTGTTTTTCTTTAGGGATAAAAGCTACGTCGCTTTCTATGCCTATAAGCTGTTCCAGGTCATCTTCCGTTATGACGGGTTCATCTTTTCTGCTCAAACCGAGCTGTTTTTCTATCAGGTTTATCATCCATCGAAGGATGTGAAGAACAGGGGTAAAGATAGTTATCAAGATTCGAATTATAGGAACAACTCTTAGAGCCATGGTATCGGCATGATAGCTGGCCAAAGTTTTTGGGAGTATCTCTCCAACGATAAGAAGAGTTATAGTCACAATGACTGTGGCGTAAATGACCCCCACGTCGCCTACAAGTCCGATGGCGATAGAAGTAGCAAGGGAAGATAGGCTTATGTTTACAAAGTTATTGCAGATTAGTATGGTTCCCAGCAGATCTTCGGTGTTGTTAAGCACTTCTTTCACCATTTTGGCTCGCCGATCTCGTTCTGCTCGCAAAGTAAGTTTTAGCTGATTTGCCGCCATGAAGGCTGTTTCTGAAGCAGAAAAGAAGGCTGATAGCCCGAAAAGAAGACAGAACAAAATTAAAATGATTATTTGATGAGACGTGGTCATTTTTAAAAACCTCGAGCCAAATTCTTTCTATGATTGTTCTTGCAAGTTGTGATAATACTACACTTGCTGGGATGCTTGAAGAGAGTATTCCATGCACCGGGGTGGAATCTGGGCGAAAATAAGAAAGAACCGGCCTTCCTTATTAGAGCGAGCGTGGTGCTCGTTCTTCTGCCCGGATTTCCCCCGAGTCTCTCCTGCAACACGACACGGGCTGGCTTTTGAGTCTCCACTGGTGAGGGGAATAGAAGCAATACTTTTCCTTCAAGGTGGAGGTGAAAGACTTTTTTGCGAAGGGATAATGTCCGCTAACGGTTGGGCTAGCAAAGGGAGCTTTAATTATGCATCCCGACGATGAAAAGATTTTAAAGATAGCCAAGGAGGTTGTCGTAAAATTTATCGAACTTGGACGAATTTCTCCGTCAAACTTCGAACAACACTTTAATGATGTTTTTTGGGCTGTAAAAAGAACGGTTATTAGCGCCAGATCTCACGAACTCGAAGAGCTAAGCGGAGAGTCGTCCACCAAAAAGTAAGTTTAGTCCTGTTTGTTTCCTGCGGTAATGGCTTGGGAACATACACAGAGGAGCGCACGTATGGGTGCGTTTGTGAGAACGGTTGGCTAATGTTTCAATAAAGGTGGAGGGACAGATAGATGCGCTACAGCAAGGCGTTCATTCATACTTACTATGAAGTTCCTAAAGAGGCTGAGACCCCATCACACATACTTTTACTTCGTGGGTCTTATATATATCCGGTTTCTGCAGGCATTTATTCTCTTCTCCCGCTTGGCCACCGAGTAGCTGAAAAGATAAAGCAGATCATACGTGAAGAAATGAATGCTATAGGAGGTCAGGAAGTCACAATGCCGGTTTTAAATCCTGCTGATCTTTGGAAGAAAACCGGCAGATACTACGACATAGGCCCTGAACTATTTCGCTTCGTTGACAGAAAGAATCGAGAAATGGTTCTCGCTATGACCCACGAAGAAGTGGTTACCGATATAGCTAAACAGTTCATAAAGTCTTATCGCGATCTGCCTGTAATGCTTTATCAAATTCAGACCAAAGTTCGTGATGAGGTAAGACCCAGGGGAGGACTCCTGCGGGTTCGAGAGTTTTCAATGAAGGATGCGTATAGCTTCCATCCGAATTTTGAAGATCTTGATGCATACTATCCCGACGTCTATAACGCATACCTGAGGATTTTCTCTAGATGTCACATTGATGCTATTCCTATTGAGGCAGACACGGGAATTATGGGCGGAACCGGTTCCCATGAATTTATGTTGCCTTCTCCTTATGGTGAAGATCGGTTTGTTATGTGTGACCATTGTGGATACCGAGCCAACACAGAAAAAGCTGTGGGATCAAAGGATATTAGGACTGGAAAGCCCGCTATTGAGTCGGGAACTTCGTTTTCACAAAATATAGAAGAAGTAAGCACTCCCGATGTAAAGACTATTGCTGATCTTATGGCTTTCTTCGGAATAGAACCTTATCGCTTCCTTAAAACTGTTGCTTACGAAGCCGATGGTAACCTTGTGCTCGCTGTGATCCGAGGTGATCTGGATATTTCCGAAACCAAACTTGCAAACTATCTCAAAGCAGTGAAACTCTATCTGGCATCAGAAGAAACACTTTTACGCCATGGTCTTTACGCCGGTTTTCTGTCTCCTGTTGGTATTGATCCCAGAATAAGAGTGGTTGTGGATGATTCGGTGGTAGGTGATCTTTCCTACGTAGCAGGTGGTAACAAGCCCGATGTTCATTGTAAAAATGTGTTTCTTGGACGGGATTTTCAAGCGCGGGAGGTTGCTGACATTGCCGAAGTTAGAGAAGGGGATCGATGTCTCCAGTGCGATAAAGGAAGGCTTGTAATGGAGCGTGGCATTGAGTTGGGACATACCTTCAAGCTTGGCACTAAATACACTGATGAAAAATCGATGAATGTGACCTATCTGGATCATCAAGGCAAGAGTCAGCGGGTAGTTATGGGATGTTATGGTATCGGTGTTGAACGCCTTATGGCGGCGGTTGTGGAAAGATGGCATGACGATGCAGGCATAATCTGGCCTATTTCAGTGGCGCCTTATCAAATTATTATATGTCCTGTGGGACAAAAGCCGGCTGTGATTGAACTGACCGGAAGATGTGAGCGTGAGCTTTCTTCTCGATATGAAGTTCTTCTTGATGATCGTAACGAGTCTCCTGGTGTGAAGTTCAAGGACGCTGATCTTCTGGGAATTCCCATTAGAGTCGTGATCAGCCAGAAGCTGATTGAGCAGGGACTTGTGGAGATTAAAATAAGGAAGACATCCGAAATACTTACATGTCCAGCTAATGACCTTGTTGAGCATATTGATAAAATTGTGAAAGAGCTTCAAAGGCAGTAGCGACTCATAATCTAGGAGATTTGAGAACAGTTGATAGTTGATGGATGTTAGAAGTCTCAACTATTATCCGTCATCTGTAACTATTGTAGGTCGTTCTTGAGTAAAAATTGCTCCCTGGATAGGAGTGAAGTTTATGGATAACCTTTTCCGTGTAATGACTTTTAATATCAGATTTGACAATCCGAAAGATGAGAACAAGAGATGGGAACATCGAAAGGATCTTGTGTGTGAGATTATTCGCCGATATCATCCACAAATCCTTGGCATTCAGGAACCAACCTGGCGTCAGATCATGGACCTAAGATCAGCTCTGCCCGAATACGATTTTTGCCTCAAAGGGCGAGTCTGGGATGATACCTGTCAGTATCCGACTCTTGTATTTCGCAAAGATGGGATTTCTTGTGAAAAAAACGAAGATTTCTGGCTTTCTTCCACCCCGGGGGTTCACCGTAGCTGTGACTGGGGAAGTATGTATCCCCGGCTTGTAAGTTACGGTTTGTTGTGCATAGGCGAGGGAAAGTGCCCGGTGGTTGTCGCTGTCACTCATCTTGATCATCGTTCGAATAACGCTCGAATACGCCAAATAGATGCCATTATTAGATGGTATAAACAAAGCTATGAAGGAAAACCATTTATACTGCTTGGAGATTTTAACGAACCGCCCGATGGGCCTGTATATAAGCTTATTTGGGAATCGGGCTTCAGAGATACCTGGCGTCTTCTAGGCTTTGAAGATGACGAGGAATCTTACACCCATCACAATTTTGAAGGTCAAGCCGATGTTGGACGTATTGACTGGATTTTTGTAAGCCACCATTTTCAAGTCTTAAACGGCAACATTGTGCGAGATTCTCGGGATGGAAGATATCCATCGGATCATTTTCCTTACTATGTGGATCTTGCTTTTGGGAAGTAAAAACAAACACGTTTCCTCGTAACGCCAAAATGCAGAACATTAAGGGCGTATCACAGTGCAACCCGTACCAATAGCGTGTAGGGCGGCAGTTTAACTTCCTGTTGTCTTAACCAGGTTTTACTGTAACGACTTATTTTGTAGATGCGCCTTCATCGATTCCAATTTTTAGGAGGACAGCTCGGTATGAAATCCACAATTCGAGTAGCCATCGTTCAGCCCAAGCCTTACCCATCCTACGATGATCCCCATAATATTGTTCATGCTCTTTTTTTGCTTGACCAATGTCGAGGCAAACAAATCGATGTAATCTGTTTTCCGGAATATTTCCCGTTTCAGGGCGAGGAAGAACTTTCTCGTGCGGCAAAAAAACTTGGTAGTTACATTATTGCCGGACTTGTTGAAGAAGTAGATGGCAGATTTTACAACACAGCCACGCTATTTGATCGTTCTGGGCGAGTGCTAGGAAGACAACGTAAGCGTTGCGTCGGAAGTCTTGAAAGAACTTTGTTTGACATTACTCCTTCCGATGGTATCTACACGGCATTTACAACTGACTTCGGCAAAATTGGTATTCCTGTATGTATAGATTTTTGGGGTAACCCTGAAGCTGGCATCCAGCTAGCCCGCCAGGATGTGGACGTAGTATTCAACCCTAGTATTTTCCCCATTCTTCGGGGTCACTGGAAGTATGGGGCTCTGGTTAGGGCGTTCGACCATTTGGTGCCTGTAGTTGGAGTAAATACGGTAAGTTTTAACGCTATGTTCAGAGGGCGAAAGATCCATCATTTTGGTGGTTCCAGCTTTGTGATCCAGCCCCCGAAGCTTTTAGATAAGGATCACTTCCGGCGATGGCTTCGTAGTCTTGATACGCTTGATAGCTGGATTCAGCGTGAACTGGAAGATTTTGAATGTGTAGAAATAGTTGATGTAGATTTGAAAACATGCAGGGAGTATCGATCAGCCTTTAGAGAACGCTTCGGATTACCGAAGCCGTAGGATTTATAACAGGTGGTGACCATGAAACGAAAAATTTACCTGAAAATGCACACCCTTAGCGATGCTCAGAAAGTATGGCGGGATACCTTCGGGAGGCTCAGAACCGAGGTTGAGGAAGTTCAAACTACAGAGGCTCTTGGTCGAGTTACGGCAGAACCAGTCTTTGCCTGTCGATCCGTTCCCCACTACCATGGGGCAGCTATGGACGGCATAGCAGTAGATGCGAAAAAAACTTTTGGAGCAACCGAAACATCCCCTGTAAGGCTTAAAATAGGTATAGATGCATTTCCAGTAGATACCGGTGATCCGCTTCCAGATGGAACAAACGCCGTGATCATGATCGAGCATGTCCTTCCGGTTGAAGGTGAAGAAAATCTGGTCGAGATAAGACAGCCTGCTTATCCGTGGCAACACGTAAGAAAGGTTGGTGAAGACATTGTTGCTGGGGAGTTAGTTTTGCCCGTTAATCATATGCTAAGACCTGCAGATCTGGGAGCGCTTCTTGCTGCGTCAGTTACATCCGTTAAGGTTTATCGTAAGCCTCGAGTCTGGATTCAGCCGACGGGTAGTGAACTGGTTTCACCATCGGCTTTGAAGACTCTTGAGCCAGGGCAGATTGTAGAATTCAACGGCACGATTATGGCTTCTCTTGTCAAAAACTGTTACGGGGAACCGATTCTTAGAGATATTGTTCCGGATCAACCTGAGGCTATCAGAGAAAGCATCCTGGAAGCCTGTAGAAGTGGAGTCGATGTTGTGCTTATTAACGCAGGATCTTCAGCGGGTTCAGAAGACTACACCGTTCACATAATCGAAGAACTCGGCACTGTATTAGTCCACGGCGTGACCATGATGCCCGGGAAGCCGGTAATACTCGGTAAAGTTGAAGAAAAACCTGTAATTGGCGTGCCGGGCTATCCAGTTTCGGCAATTCTTGCCTTTGAACAATTTGTGAGTCCGCTTTTGTGGAGCCTTCAAGGGCTTGTGGCGCCTCAACCCCCAATTGTTTCAGCAACTCTTGCTAGAAAGGTAGCTTCAAAGCTGGGGCTTGAAGAGTTTGTAAGAGTGGTACTCGGAAGAGTTGGAGAAGAACTCGTTGCCGTGCCTATTCAGCGTGGGGCTGGTTTGATAACGTCTCTTACTCGAGCTGACGGTATTGTAAGGATTCCTCACGATGAAGAAGGGCTTGACGCTGGGAAAAAAGTGGATGTAGAACTGCTTAAGCCCGAATATGTAATTTCTCACAATATCATCATGATTGGGAGCCATGACAACACAATAGATGTAATAACCAGCGAACTCAAAACTCGCGATAGCCGACTTCATCTTTCATCTAGCAATGTGGGAAGCCTTGCGGGTCTTATTGCTCTACGCAAAGGACATGCTCACGTTGCTGGTTCTCATCTGTTGGATACATCGGACGGAAGTTACAATTTTTCTTTCATTGAAAAATACCTTCGCGGTGTTCCCGTGCGTCTTGTCGAGCTTGTTAAAAGACAGCAAGGGTTTATGCTTGCTCCCGGAAATCCCAAGAATATTCAGTCTATTGAAGATCTTAAGCGCCCTGATGTTCGATTTATCAACCGTCAAGCGGGAGCCGGCACGAGAATTCTTTTTGATTATGAACTCCAGAGAGCGGGAATCTCCCCGGAGGAGATCGCAGGATATGACCAGGAAGAATATACTCACATGGCTGTAGCGGTGTCGATCCTTAGCGGGCGAGCAGATGCAGGAATGGGAATTTATGCGGCGGCAAAGGCTCTGGGGCTTGAGTTTATACCAATTGCTCAGGAGCGTTACGATCTGGTGATAAGAGAAGATGCTTTTGGGGAAGAGAAAATTAGCTTACTCATGGATGTCATAAGAAGTGAACGTTTCAGGAATCTGGTTCAGAGCTTTGGAGGATATGATCCCTCAAATTCTGGTTCTGTAATAGGCATTTGGGATGGGGAAAGATGGGTAGAGAGAATATAAGAAGAGAGATTTTCCCGCCGTTTGCTACAACTCAAATGGTGATGCGTCGAGCAAAAGATGTAACTATTGCCAGTTCTGAGCTTATTCACAGGCGGGCAGAGGAATTGTCTGATAAATGGAAGCAGTTTTGCCGGCGGTTTGATGGCGTGAAAAATGACGAAGATCCAGTGGCATTTCTCCACAACATTGGGACTTCTAATGAAGAGCTGGCGAGATGGCTTTTTGTGCTTGATACGCTGAATTATTCTTTTTGGCCTGATCCTGGAGAGTCTCTATGGACGGTTGAATATGGGGAAAGAAAATGGTCGGGATATTGGGCGCTGGCGGCAAGCTTGAAGCGGGCTTATGATGAGAGTATCCCCTTAACAGACGCATATTTCATAGCAGAGATTTCAGATAGGGATCTACGACATATATTTCGAGGCGAAGGTATGATACCGCTTTTTGAATCGAGACTTGCTCACCTTAGAGAAGCCGGTCGAATGTTGATTAAACATTGGGATGGCGATGTGGTTAATATGATTTATGCTGGAGATCAAAGTGCCAAAAAGCTTGTAGAGTTAGTAGTAAAGTATTTCCCATCTTTTCGCGACGAAGCAGTTTATGGAGTCGATAAGATAAAAGTGTTTTTCTGGAAGCGAGCACAGATTTATGTTGCTGATCTTTACACGTCTTTTGGAGGACAGGGGTTGGGGAGTTTCCGTGATATCGATGTGCTTACCGCTTTTGCCGATTATAAACTTCCTCAGGTGCTGAGAGCCTTGAGTATTCTGAATTATTCAAAGGAACTTGCAGAGCAAGTTGATAATCGACTTCCTCTTCAACCTGGAGAACCAAAAGAAGTCGAAATTCGGGCGGCCACCGTTCAGGCTGTTGAGCTTTTAAGAACGGGGATGGAGACAGTAACCGGAAATGAAATTTTATCGATTCATATGGATCAATTTCTCTGGTATTTGGGACAAGAGGATACATTTCGGAAAAAGCCCTATCATCTTTGTAGAACGATTTTTTATTGAGTTATTTGTTATATTAGTAAGTTGTTAAAAGAAGGCATTTGCCCAAAGATAATCTTGAACCGTTGCAAGTTTTGGAGATGAATAAGGATTCCAAAAGCCATAGTGATTAGTAGCAAATGAGCGATGGAGAAATTTTACCAAAATCGAGAGTAAAAAATAGACAAGCCCATCTTGCCAATGAACGCACTTTTCTTTCTTGGGTTCGAACAAGCATTTCTATAATGGCATTTGGTTTTGTTATAGAGCGATTTTCGTTGTTTCTTTCTCAATTTACTTGCCTTTTTTTGGGAAAAAGTGAACCAATCCTTTCTTCTCAGCAGCATTCGTATATATCTTCCATACTGGGTATATTTCTCATTGGTTTTGGTGCTCTCATGGGAATTCTTGCCTTTATCAGATATAAGAAGGTTGAAAAGCAAATAGAAGAAGACTCATATCATCCTTCTCTTATATTAGACCTTCTCCTTGTTCTCTGTATCGTTACAGTGGGACTTTTCTTTGTTATCTATTTTGTTCACTCGATTGAAATTCCTATCGTCCCACGATAGAAGCAAGTTACCATAAATTTTCCTTACTACTTATTTGGGGAACACACTCCCTTAGCAATTGCTTTAATAACTTAAGAACGATCCTTTGATTTAGTTCGTAATAGTGCACTTATAATGGAAGCTATTGGAGTTCTATACGTGTTATAGGTTTCCATGGCGAATCTTTTATAGAATAGCCCAGAGTTAATTTCACTGCCAGAGCTTAATCTTTTTGATTATTATTCATTTGTTGTTCGGTAACTTCTTCTATTGAGAATATCTCCATAGGTATTGGAGAAGCCATAATTTCTTTCATGACAGAGGGGGATATGTAAATCGCTGCAACCATTATCCGAGGTAGTATTCCTGTCTTCTCCTTATAGTCTGTGGCAGATCTGCTGTAGTTCGCAACATCCGATTTTTTCATGCTAGAAGTAATTTCCAACAGAATATGTTCACCGTCTCTAATAACAATATCAACTTCACGTTCCCCATAATAACCCCGGGTTACAGTATAGCCAGTTGTCTCAAGGAGTGTTTTTACTGTGTTTCGAAAAACCGTTTCGCTCTGAATGCCCCATCTGCTGCCAAGAGCTGCAATCTGATCTTTAACTTCCTTGAACCTCATGTTCATGTTCTCTTCCAACCTGGTTATTCGTTCTTCTGTTCGCTTTTGGGCTTCTGCGAGTTCAGCAACAACTACTTCCAGCCTAGTTAGTCGTTCTTCCGATTTTTTCTGAGCCTCTGCGAGTTCTTCGACCCTCTGTTCTGTTCGCTTTTGAGCTTCTGCGAGTTCTTCGACCCGCTGCTCTGTTCGCTTTTGAGCATCCGCAAGTTCCGCAACTACCTGCTTAAGATCAAGAAAGTCCTCTCTCCTTACAACTTCTCCCAGCCTTTTCTCTAAGACCTTCAAGACCTTAATGAAAGCTTGCCTAATAGACGGATCAAGTTCTTCCAAAGTTTCAATAAGTTCAATGTTTAGAATCATATGAACTTTACCTCTTTAGTTTTTTCGGATTCTTTCAAAAGTAATCATAACAACAAAACCGCTTTTTTTGAAGGCCTTAATAGATGGTTTTGAACCATTGCTTTTTAGGAAGCGTCTCACCCAAATTGTAACATTTCCATAACTGATAACTAAATAAAGAGCTATGAAAGGCTCCTCTATTTTGTTTGATGAAATGGCAGGTTTTATGCTAAATTTAGCTTTGAGTATGTGGATCAATAAGGTGAGAAACCTTATACTGCCTGAATGTTCCCACTAATTAAATTCTGCTTTTTGTTTTTATGAGATGGTGGGGTAAATGAACTTAATGCCCCAGAGGGATGAATAAGTATTTAGGCAAGGAGAAAGAAACGAATGTTTAAGAAGCTTCTGGTTGCCAATAGAGGAGAAATTGCTATCCGAATTATGCGGGCGGCTGAAGAGCTGGGCATAAAGACTGTAGCTATTTACGAAGAAACAGATCGTTTTGCCATGCATATTATGAGAGCCGACGAGGCAGTATGTATTGGTCCAGGACCCAGAAAGGATTATCTCGACATCGACAAAATCATTCAGGTTGCCAAGAAAGTTGGAGCAGAAGCAATTCATCCCGGTTATGGATTCCTTTCAGAAAATCCGGAATTTCCCAAAAGATGCCGCGAAGCAGGACTTATATTTGTTGGACCTCCCTCCGATGTGATTTGGAACATGAGTAGTAAGGTAATTGCTAGAAAAATTATGGAATCGGTTGGGATTCCCTTAATTCCTGGGAGTGGAATTTTGCCAGATGGTGAAGAAGGTAATGAAAAGGCGCTCAATTTTGCCAGACAACATGGTTTTCCTATTATGGTGAAGGCTGTTTCTGGAGGAGGAGGACGAGGTATCAGAGCGGTTTATTCCGAAGATGAACTACTGAGAGCACTTAAGGTTGCTCGATCTGAAGCGAAGCTTGCCTTTGGAAATCCAGATATTTATCTGGAAAAGGGACTAAAAAAACCCCGCCACGTGGAAGTTCAAATCCTTGCCGATGCTTATGGTTCCATCATCCATCTAGGAACACGTAATTGTTCTATTCAGAGAAGACATCAAAAGCTTATCGAAATTGCTCCAGCTATGCTCCCACCACTTGTGGAAGAACGAGTTTGCGATGCAGCGGTAAGGGCTGCCAAAGCGGCAAACTACGTTAATGCTGGCACAGTGGAATTTTTAGTTGATGAGGAAGATCAGTACTATTTTCTTGAAGTTAACACTCGTATTCAAGTGGAACATACTGTTACTGAGATGGTTACCGGTTTTGATATAGTTCGAGAGCAGATTCGTATCGCTGCTGGGGAACGTCTTTCAATAAGGCAGGAAGATGTGGTAATTCGTGGGTGTGCTATTGAACTTAGAATTAACGCTGAGGATCCACAAGCAGGGTTTATTCCTCAGCCCGGCGTTATTGAAGTTTATCAGTCTCCCGGTGGACATGGTATACGTCTGGATGGGGCAGCCTATCAGGGATATGAGATTCCACGGTTTTACGATTCTCTAATTGTTAAGCTCACAGTCTATGGCTTTACCTGGGAAGAAGCGGTTGACCGTCTCAGAAGAGCCCTAGATGGTTTTAACATCGTGGGTGTGAAAACAACAATTCCCTTTTATAGAGCAATAGTTGATGAGCCGGATTTTAAAGCCAGAAGATTCGATACTTCTTACATAGATTCTCATCCGGAACTCCTTAAATATAAAGTAGAAGATGATCCTATAGATAAGCTAGCGCGACTTATTGCTGAAATTAATGCTCACGGTTACAATCCTTACGCAGATTCTCCTTAATGGCTTTTTGAATAGTTTAGAGAAGGCTTAGTTCTAGAAAGGAGTAGTGTTTCATGAACGGGACACTTTTGAGAGAACTAACCGCTAAAGATATCGTTTCCTTTGTAAGAAATTACGAAGGATATTTATTGACTAACAATGAACGAGATGTCTCTCAGTCGGATTTCAAAGGGCGTATTATGCCCTGGACCACTCTTAGAGTGGCTCCCCTTCGGGATGAAGTAGGATATTTCGCCTTTGAAATTTCCGGGGGAGCTTCAGTTCATGTAGATTTGATGAAAAAACAAATAAATCCCTTTGAAAAACTCAGGCTGGTTAGAAACGCCATGCCTAAAACGCTTATTCAAGCGGTTTGCCGGGGGCATAACTTGTTCGGTTACAGGCCCTATCCTGAAAATGTTATCAGGTTTGCTGTTCGACTTTTTGCACAGTATGTAGATGTGTGGCGTTGTTATGATTTTTTAAACCATATACCTAACCTCAAGGTGGTGGGAGAGGAAGTAATTAAAGCCGGGAAAGTTTTCATTCCATCTCTGTGTTTTGGGACAGGACCTGAACATACAAACGAATTTTATCTTTCCAAGGTTCAGGAAATAGTCTCCCTTTTTGGGACAGAACAAATCATTCTAGGCATTAAAAACCATTCGGCCTTGGGCACCCCAGAACAAATTACGAGCCTGGTTCAAGCCATAAGAGGCGATTTCCCTGACCTTGTGATCGCCTACCATGGACATAACACCGATGGGAATGACCTGGCTCGCATGATGGCAGCGGTGAGAACCGGGGTAAAGATTGTTGAGGTTTCTGATCATGGATTTGGGGCATGGTATAGTCAGGCTCCAGCTCTTTCTTTTGTGCAGCTTATGGAAGATTATGGTTATCAGCCAAAACATCTTAACCTCGATGCCATGATCCAGACTTCAGACATTTTGCGCCAGGAACGGCGCTACTATGAACGTTTTGAAAGCCCCTTCAAGGGCGTCGATCCCCTTGTTAGACGTCACAAACTGACTGGTGGAGCCGTTAGTATGGCCTATGAACAGGCAGAACAAATGGGATTGTTGCCAAGAATACACGATGTTTTTCAGGAATTGGCCCAGGTCATAAGAGAACTTGGAAATATTTGGCCCGTTACACCAGGAAGCCAGATTCTTTGGTCAACCGCTCTTAGTAACGTGCTTTATGGACGTTATGAACAGCCTTCCGATGACCTTAAACGATTGCTCCTCGGCCATTATGGTCCATTCCCTTTTTATGATCCTCCGGAGTGGATTTACGAAAAGGTGTTAGAGAAGGGACGAACGGATGGTAAAAAGTGGCATAGAATTCTTGCTGAAGAAGGTTTTGGTGCTCAAAAAGAACAGACAATTAAACGAGCTGAAGAAGATTTTGATGCGCGCCGGCAAGAATTAGAGCGGGAACTTGGGGGGAACGTGGCCGAAGAAGATCTCTGTCTTTATCTCATCTTTCCTAGAGATGCGTTAAAATATTTCCGTTTTGAAAAACAGTTTGGCAAAACATGGCTTCTTCCGCCAAATGTGTGGTATCATCGAGGGAAATTCCCGGACGGCACCAGAATCACCTTTGCAGATGATAAAGGTAAGAGCCACTATATCGATATCGTTTCCACACAAGAAGTGAGTGGTGTTTGTAAGACTTCTTGTATTGTGGACTATCATTTCAAGACTTTTTCTGTGCCGATTAAATAATGGAATGTAAAGGCGGAAGCCGGATGGATGTATTTACTATTGTAAGTAATGAGCCTTTTGTCTCTCGCTTATTATCCCTGAAATAATCTTTTTTTAAGTATTCAAATGGAAGGGCAGTAGGCTGGGGGTAAAGAAATTGGCTCATGTACAAACCTGGTGCAATAGAGTATACTATACTGGACTTTTTTCTTGGAGTTTATGTATGGAGTTCCC
>JBBFKT010000010.1 GCA_037482015.1 Thermodesulforhabdaceae bacterium | reverse complement strand
CCAGTTTGCCTAACCCTTCTTCATCACCGCACAGCTATCTAGTTTTCAAAGAACGAAGCGATATGCAACCAGTTTATCTCTTAAACTATACGCCGCTGTTTGTCAACTCTTTTTTTTCTTTTTGCACCACATTTTTTTCTGTGGTGTCCTTGCGGCGGATGGGAGATTTACACGATTCCCTCCCAAGTTGTCAAGACGTTTTTTACAACAAAACCCAAAAATATCAAAAAGTCCATAAAACCTAATTCCACAGAGCAATAGATGCAGCATCCGACCCTTGATCTCTTTCTCTACACATAGCTTTCGTATTCGGGATAATACATCAACGATTTAACGTGGGCTTCTAGGTTTTCTGGTTTGGGGAGATTTGCAAGTCCACGTCGGTACGCCACTTCGGCAACAGAAACAGCTATTCTAAAGGAAACCTCCCGAATCCTAGTAATAGGTGGGTAGATCCTTCCCTTTTCCAGATCCTCCTTTTCAACCATCTGGGCAAGAGTCTGAGCCGCAACGAAAAACATTTCATCAGTGACTAACCTTGACCAGGATGCAATTACTCCAAGACCAACCCCAGGAAATATATAAACATTGTTTCCCTGAGCAGGATAAAAAACCTTTCCCCCAAAGGACACAGGATCGAAGGGACTTCCACTTGCAAAAATAGCTCTACCTTCAGTATATCGATAAGCTTCTTCTGCTGTGCATTCGGTGTTGGAGGTAGGGTTAGAAAGTGAAAAAATAATGGGGCGACTGTTTATTCGTCCCATGGCTGAGAGAACATCCGGGGAAAACATGCGAGCTTTCCCGGAAACACCTATAAGTGCCGTTGGCTTTATAGTTTCAATAGCCGATAGAAGATCAGGAAGAAAAGGATAATCATGAGCGAATTCTCTCTTATGCTCTGTTAAATCTTCTCGACTTTTTACCACCAATCCTTTGGAATCTACATACCAGCAGCGTTCCTTGGCTTCCTCCAAAGTAAGGCCTTCAGCCATCATCGCCGAAACAATTAATTCTCCTGTGCCAATTCCCGCTTCTCCAGCTCCAAGAAAAAGTATCTTCTGATCCCTAAGCCTTCCCCCCGTAATTCTTAGAGCAGAATAGAGTCCGGCTAAAGTTACGGCGGCTGTGCCTTGAATATCATCGTTAAAACAACACACCTTATCGCGATACCGCTTTAGAAGTCTAAAGGCGTTTCTATTACCAAAGTCTTCAAACTGGATCAGGGCTCCAGGAAAAACATGGTTTACAGCCATAATGAACTCTTCGATCAACGAGTCATACTCAGGTCCCGTAAGACGCTTTTGCCTTATACCGATATATAGAGGGTCATTTAGCAAAGTCTCATTATTTGTTCCCACATCTATTGTTACCGGAAAGCTAAGAGAGTGGTGTATGCCAGCACAGGCAGTATAGAGAGCAAGTTTACCAACCGGAATTCCCATTCCATCTGCCCCAAGATCTCCCAATCCCAAGACTCTTTCGCCATCCGTTACCACAATAATCCGGATACACTTATGAGGCCAATTTCTAAGAAGATTCACGATGCGTCCCCGATCTTTTGGCGTTATGAAAATACCCCTTGGTCTTCTGAAAATATGTCCATATTCAAGACAGGCTTGCCCTACGGTTGGAGTGTAAACTATGGGCATCAACTCTTCGATGTTTTCAAGAAGAACTCTATAAAAAAGAGTTTTATTTCGATCTTGAAGACTTATCATGAAAATATACTTTTCAAGATCATTTGGCTTACGTCTGATGTTTTCCAGGACTCTTTTCATTTGTTCCTGAATGGTGTGAACCCTTGGCGGAAGAAGTCCTCTTAAACCAAGAGCCTCTCTCTCTTCTTCTGTAAAAGCCGTGCCTTTATTCAGATCTGGGTTTCTGAGAAGGTGAATTCCTTTTGGAAGATTATCAAGGCGCCTTTGGGCTTTCATTTTATTAGCAGTTTCTGGAAAAGGGCTACCCTGCGTTAGACTTTCTACCGTGATCTCTCCGAGGAAACGGGCAAGAGATTCGGGTTTAACTAGTTTTTTGGGAACCCTAATAACTATGTCCTGATCTTCATAGCTGATGCTGTACATATAAATAACCCTCCCCAGTAGTGGTAGCACTTGAGAACGGCTTTAGTTTGCTATATTTTCTGTTGAAAAACAATGTGTCACTTCATGGTCTTAGGCAAGAATAGAGCTATTTCAGGAAACACCATTACAAGAGCAAGACAAAGGGCTTGCAGAATAACAAAAGGTGTTATAGATCGATAAATATCTCTCATCGTCACTCCAGAAGGTGCTATTCCTCTCATAATGAATAAGTTGAATCCAAAAGGAGGGGTCAAATAAGCCATCTCCATATTAATAGTAAAAAGGATGCCAAACCAGACAAGATCAAATCCCAGCTTTTCTACTATGGGGGCAAAGATGGGGGTTGTAAGCAAAATGATTCCTGCTGGATCCAGGAACATCCCAAGTAAGAAAAATACAAACTGGATAAAAATCATGATGATCCATTTATTGACTTGAAGCGATAAGAAATATTGTTGTAGCATATCCTGAATACCCGCATAGGCAAGAAAAGATGTAAAAGTTTGAGCTCCAAAGATTAGCCAAAATATCATGCAGGTCAAATTGGCTGAATCTCTAGCTACTTTAAATAATTCCTTCCATGAAAATTGCTTATAAACTATGGATGTAACAACGGCCCCAAGCGCTCCAATTCCTGCTGCTTCCGTAGGAGTAGCAATACCGAAATACATTGCTCCCAAAACCAGAATAATCAATAAAATAGGAAGGGCAATAGCTTTAAGAGCCAAGACTTTTTCTTTTATGGAATACGTTTCTTTTCCTGGAGGACCAAGTTCAGGACGAAAGAAACACTTTATACCTATATAAAGCACATAGAATCCACAGAGTATAAAGCCTGGTATTACTCCACCCATAAATAGATGTCCAATAGAAGCACCCGAAACTGCCCCATAAAGAACCATTATAATGGATGGGGGAATAAGAATCCCAAGGGCCCCTCCAGCATTGATGCAACCAATAGCAATAGTTTTATTATAACCACGCTTTAACATTTCAGGAAGAGATATCAATCCCATGGTCACAGTAGCTACGGAACTTATACCGGTTATAGCAGCAAAAATTGCACACATAACGACTGTTCCGATTGCTAACCCCCCAGGCACATTGCCAAACCATTTATGAATAATATCATACAGGTGGTTAGCAATCCCACTAGCTTTAAGCATATTTGCCATAAATATAAAAAGTGGAATAGCAAGAAGTAAAAAGTTGGTGCCTTCTCCATAAACGGAGCTATACAGCAGCAAAAGTCCTTGTGGTCCCCAGAAATGCAAAACAGCAGCAGATGTTATAAATAAGAGAGAAAAAGCTATAGGGATACCAACACCTATACTTACTATTAACCCTATGACTGCAATTGAAACAACAGCTTCGCTGTTTATCATGGTAGCTTACCTTCCGGATTTTTACTATTTATATATGTTATCAGACTTTTCAGAAGTGTGGTAAGACCCTGCAACCCCAGGAAAAAAGCCCCTAAAGGCACAACGATAATGGATGGCCATAAAGGTAGATGATCAGCCGATGATGATCTCTCTCCCATCATGAAAGAATTCCACCCAATAATTGTTCCATACCAAACTATAGGGATAGAGGAACCAATGACAAAAAACCCGGACAAAATATTAATCCACATTCTCTTCTTATATGAAAAATTCCCATAAAATATGTCTACTCTTGTGTGAATACCAGCCTGAAGACAATAACTCGCGGATAACATAACAACTGCGCACTGAAGATACTGACTAACTTCACTAGGCCAATTTACCGGTATGTTCAGGAAATATCTGTTTATTATTGACATGAATATAAATACAACTATTAGCATTATAAAAAACGCTCCAATGTAACTAAAAAAGGCATTTACAATGTTAATAACCTTTTCCAACTTTTCCATTGTTAAAACCTTTCTAATAATAAAGGCAGAGCTCGTAGCTCCGCCTTTATACAAGTTCCTCCTAAAATTCTCTACCTTTCATTTTATTGTATTCCTTAAGAATCTTTACAAGCTCTTCCGAGTATTTTGATCTCTTTGCTTCGGCATCCCATAAAGGAGCGGTTAATTCTCTCAAACGTCTAACTTCTTTCTCTGACAATTCTATCACTTTTACTCCATGTTTCTCAGCATTGATCAAAGCATCTCTATCCCACTGGTCAGTAAGTTCTATACTGCGCTTCATGGCTGCGGTTGCTGCTTCCTTAATAGCTTTCTTTTGAGACTCAGAAAGCCCCTCAAAAGTTTTCTCGCTAATAATGATTTCAACTATGCCAGGAGTATGAAAAGCTGGTTTTATTATATACTTCAGTACTTCATAGAACTTATACTGTTCCATTGTATACCACGGATAGTCCGTACCATCAGCAACTCCACGTTGAAGAGCCATGTATTGCTCTGCACCAGCAATATTTACTGCACTGGCTCCAAGAGCTTTTACGATTTCAGCTTCCATTCCCACGGCGCGAATTTTCTTACCCTTTAAATCCTCAATAGTATTCACAGGAAACTTAGTCATAAGCCCCATACTTCCCACAGAAAGAGGCGCAAGATACAAAAGACCATGTTTTTTCAAGGCTTCATTCATTATTTTGAGATACTCTGTTTTTTCGAAAACTTCTTGGGCTTCTTTAGCATCTATCCAGTTAAACGGAAGCCACTGAACGTTAACTTCCGGAACCATCCCCACAAAGTACAAAAGTGATCCTGAATAAGCATCAATCATTCCCATACGAATTGCATTGAAGGCTTCCTCAGTTTTAACCAATTGTCCAGGCCAGAAAATTCTTATTTCCACTTCACCATTTGTTAATTTTTTAACCTCATCAGCGAAAAATTGAGTTGACTTACCCACATTAGCATTCTCTGGATAAGCACATTGTAACTTTATTACTGTCCCAGCGAAAAGTTCACAAATCCCGATTCCAAGAATACAAAAACACACCAAGAGAGCTGACAATGTTTTTTTCATAGGTCACCTCCAGAAATTATGTGTCTAATGAAAATTAACCCTACACACATTGGTTTTTACTCCCTACATATTTCCATATTCATAAGTTCCTTAATCTGGTGACGCATTAACTTTTTATCAAGCTTTCCAATACTTGTTTTAGGAAGAGCACCAACAAATATGATGCGATCCGGAATCGCCCACTTAGTTATTAAGCCTTTCTCTACAAATTCGCCGAAAAATCTTTTCAAGTCTTCTTCTGTGACTTTATTTACATAATCTGGCTTTAAAACTACTAACACTATAGGTCTCTCGCCCCACTTTTCATGACTTACACCTATGGCAGCCGCTTCACTCACGGCTTCATGTTTCAAAATTATATTCTCGAGTTCAATAGATGAAACCCATTCTCCACCTGTTTTAATAATATCTTTAATACGATCAGTTATCTTCAGATAACCCTGTGGATCAATATACCCAACATCTCCGGTGTGCAGCCAGCCACCACGCCACAACTCTTCGCTTTTCTCGGGATCTTTAAAGTATCCCTGAGTGAACCATGGACCACGAACAATAAGTTCTCCTGTTGATTTACCATCATGCGGAAGTTCTTTTCCATTTGGATCTACAATTTTCATTTCGACAAGCATAATTGGAATGCCAGTCTTGGTCCGAATTTTTACCTGTTCGTCTATGCTCCAGTTAACCATGAAAGGCTGAAGGAAAGCATGAGCTATTTCAGGACAGGTTTCCGACATTCCATAACCACTTGATGCATCTATTCCTCTTTCGAGAGCAGCTTTACAAATAGCTTCTGGAAATGGAGCTCCACCCACTCCAACTCTCCATCCAGATAAATCAAAGTCTTTCGATTTAGGGTGAGTAAGAAGCATATGAAGAAGGGTTGGCACACAGTGACTTACGGTAACTTTTTCTGAGGTTATTAACTTGAGTATTGTCTCCGGTTCATATCGTCCCGGATAAACTTGCTTTATCCCAAGCATAGTGGCAGTATATGGAAACCCCCAAGCATGGACATGAAACATAGGGGTCAGAGGCATATAAACGTCTGCTCTATTTATGAAATTCCCTCCCGGCTTTAAAGCCGTCTGAGCAGCCCTAGCAAGTGTGTGAAGCACGATTTGACGGTGACTAAAATATACGCCTTTAGGATTCCCTGTTGTTCCAGTGGTATAAAATAATGTGGCCATGGTATTTTCAGGAAAATCTTCAAAGTTATATTCAGGTTCAGATTCTTTAATAAGATCTTCGTATTCACCTACAACATTTATTGAGCTACTATACGACTGTGGAGTGTCTTGGATTAGAATGATATTTTTTACAGTCTTAAGTTGATCTCTAAATTTCTCAACTATTGGCAAAAAATCACTATTTACCAAAAGAATCTCATCCTCAGCATGGTTAATTGTATATAAGATTTGTTCAGGAGAAAGTCTTACATTTATGGTGTGAAGGACAGCCCCCATCATAGGAACTGCGAAGTAACATTCAAGATATCTGTGAGAATCCCAATCCATAACACCAACTACGCTTCCAGGTTTAACCCCTAACCTTCTCAACATATTAGCCAGACGTTCAAGTCGTTCGAAAAATTCGCCATATTTTATTCTTTTAATATCTCTATAAACAATCTCCATGTCTTTTGCTATTTGTTTAGGGGTATGGAGAAGATGTCTTATTATAAGGGGATAGTCATATGCTGATACTGTTTTTACGATAGCTTTTGGAACCATAATAACTCCTTATTAATAAAGCTTTTTACAAAGCCTTTCTTAAAAGAGCCATTAATTCCTCTTTTCCGGCTTTCCTTGGATTGGTGAAACTTGAAGGATCGTTTAAAGCCCCAGTGGCAATATTGGGAATATCCTCTTCTTTTACTCCCAATTCTCTTAACCGCTCTGGAATTCCCAAATCACGAGCAAGGATCCTCATAGCTTCAATCGCTCTTTCAGCTAAAACCCGCACAGAAAGCCCAGGTTGACCTTCGCCCATTGCTACCGCAATATCGGCAAGTCGTTCAATGCAGGCAATAAGGTTGAATCCTTGAATCCATGGAAGTAGGACAGCATTGCAAATTCCATGGGGAAGATTGTAAAGGCCTCCAAGTTGGTGAGCTACAGCGTGAACACATCCCACTCCAGCACTATTGAATGCAAGTCCCGCAAGATATTGCCCATAAGCCATGGCAGACCGGGCTTCTATATCTTTTCCATTAGCAAAGGCTTTTCTGAGATATTTGGAGATGAGATTAATAGCTTTTAAGGCGAGAGTATCGGTAATAGGTGTTGCGCTTCGAGAAACATAAGCTTCGATAGCATGAGTTAAAGCATCCATACCTGTTGCCGCAGTAAGAGGCGGCGGCATGGCTATCATAAGTTCTGGATCGTTTACTGCAATGATAGGAACAAGTCTCCAGTCGATAATTGTAAGTTTGGTCTTCTTTTCTAGGTTAGTAATAACGGCAAATCTGGTAACCTCACTGCCTGTGCCAGCCGTGGTATTTATGGAAACAACAGGGGGAATGGCTCTCTGCAGTTTATTAATACCCACATAGTCCCACAAAGATCCGCCGTGAGACACCATTACTCCAATCGCCTTTGCTGTGTCGTGAGAACTGCCCCCACCAACGGAAATGAGCATGTCGCATTGGTTTTCTAAAAACTGTTGATAACCTTTTTCTACACATTCACCAGACGGATTGGGAATAACACCGTCGAAAATTTCAACAGCTATCCCTGCTTTGTCTTTCAATTCTCTGGCGATATCACAAGCAATACCTACTACGCCTTTGTCCGTACAAATGAGTGCTTTGTGCTTTCCCAATGTTTTAACCAGAGCAGGAAGCCGCTTTACAGCTCCGACACCTATTAAGCTGACCGGCTGAGCAAAAAACTCCCCATATCGGGTGATATCGCTCATTTCAATCCCCCTGCTTTTTATTATCTCATAAGATTTTCCCAGATGATGGTGTAACCCTGTCCACGGCCGACACAGAGCGTTGTAATACCGTAGCGATAGCTGGGATTTTCTCTGAAGATACGTTGTAGAAAGGCAATAAGACGAGCACCAGATGCTGCAAGAGGATGACCGTAAGCTATTGCCCCGCCCCACATGTTAACTCGAGGATCGTCAGCACTAAGCCCCAACCTATCCAAACAGTAAAGCACCTGCACGGCAAAAGCTTCATTGATTTCAATAACATCGACATCATCCATTTTAAGTCCCGCTCGCTCGAGAGCCTTCCTGGTTGCGGGAACAGGAGCAGTGCCCATAATCCTTGGATCAACTCCAGCAGTTGCACAGCAGACAAAACGCATCTTTGGCTCAAGTCCTAATTCTTTTGCTCTTTTTTCGCTCATAATTAACACCGCGGCAGCACCATCCGTGAGAGGACAGGCATTTCCAGCGGTAACTCGCCCGTTTTCTCTAAAGGCGGGCTTCAAAGCCGCAAGACCTTCAAGAGTGGTATTGGGACGAGGCGTTTGATCCTGATCAACCGTCGTAATCGTTCCGTCAGGAAGTTCGACTGTCATGGGCACAATCATATCTCGCATTTTACCCGCTTGAATTGCTCGTGCCGCCTTTTGCTGGCTCATAAAAGCATAACGATCCGCCATCTCCCGAGTGAACTCAGGAAACCGATCGTGGATATTTTCTGCTGTCTGACCCATCACAAGAGCTGTTTCATCGCCCAGAGCTTCCACTGCTCTGGGATGAAGATCTCGCATAAACCCCATGGGAAGATGTCCCATGTGCTCCACGCCCCCTGCGATGATACAGTCCGCCATCCCGGAAGCGATCATCGCAGCGCTAAATCCGACGGCTGTGAGGCTACTGGCGCACATTCTGTCTATGGAACAACCAGGAATACCCCATCCTTTTTCTCCAAGAGCCAGAACAGGCACCATGCGACCTAAAGTGCCACCCTGTTCCTTGACTTGTTGAGTTACTCCCCAGATGCTGTCATCAATAAGCGATGGATCCAGAGCAGGATTTCTCTCCAGGAGGGCATTGAAGAGCGCTATCGCCAGATCTTCTGCTCTGGTTTTCCAAAAAATCCCCTTTTCTCCCGCTCGACCAAAGGGGGTTCTCACACTATCTACAACGACAACTTCTTCTAACATTCGAGGCATACTCTGAATCCCCCATGTTATTCGAGGTTTCTCTCAAAAATTCCTGCTATTCCCAGTCCCCCGCCTCCGCATATACATTCCAGTCCATAGTGCACTTTACGGCGCTTCATTTCATGAAGAAGCGTTACAAGGACTCTCGTTCCAGTGCAGGCAATCGGATGCCCAAGTGATATTCCGCTACCGTTTACGTTGATACGGTCGTAATCTTTTTCAGAAAGCCCCATCTTTTTGATGTCAGCAAGCACCTGAGCTGCAAAGGCTTCCTGAATTTCAATAAGGTCTATCTGATCAATCGTAAGGTTTGCTAGCTTGAGAGCTTTGCGGACGGCATCTGGCACAGCGTTGTATGTATATCGCGGGTCACATCCTGCAACGGCAATACTTCTAATGGATGCTAGAGGCTCAAGTCCAAGAGATTGAGCCTTTTCTTTTGACATGAGAACAACGGCTGCTGCTCCGTCGTTTTCTGAAGAGGAATTACCAGCGGTGCATACTCCCCCCAAAACCGGTTTAAGGGAGGCAAGTTTTTCAAAGGTCGTATCACCTCTGGGTGTTTCATCTCGATCGATAACGATCTTTTCACCCTTGGGACCGGAAATTGTAACAGGGACGAGTTCATCCTTAAATTTGCCCTCTTCCATGGCTTTTACGGCTTTTTTGTGGCTTTCGAGAGCCCATCTATCGCATTCTTCCCGACTGATTCCTTCTTCTTGAGCAGCCGTTTCTGCCCAACTCATCATGGTGGGAAGCACTCCGTAGCGTTCAACAGGTTGGGACATGACTCTAGCTCTCTGGATGCGGTCATAGAGAGGTATTCCCCAGATAGAAAGATCCCCATGCCCGCGAGGCATTTTGCCTTTTCCTCCAATACCCCATTTAATGTTACCCGGCAGGTAGAATTCGGCATTGCTCATACTCTCCACCCCACCTGCCACTACTATCTCAGCCTGATCTGATTGAATAAGAGCCATGCCAAAGCGAACTACATCAAGTCCTGTGCAGCATCGGCGATCAATCGTGATACCAGGGACACTTTCGGGCCAACCCGCCTTAAGAAGAGCCATACGAGCAATGTTGACATATTCGCCATTTTGATAGGCTTGCCCCATAATAACTTCGTCAACCATGTCGGGACGAAGACCAATACGGCTTATCACATCATTTAGAACAAGGGCTGCAAGATCGTAAGCTTCCAGATCCTTAAGTATACCCCCGTAGCGCCCGACAGGCGTTCTAACTCCACTTACAATGACAACTTCTTTCATGAGATCTCCTTTTTATGAGCCTTTCATACGTCGGCAGGACCAAGGCGATTTCCATTGTCATCATAGACATACCAGCCTCGACCAGTCTTACGACCAAGATGACCAAGGCGCACTTTTCGTCTCAGTATTTCCGGCGGATACCATCGAGGATCTTTCGTTTCTTCGTATATTGCCATCAAAGCTCCATAGGTAACGTCTAGTCCAACCATGTCACCGGTCTCAAAGATGCCCATCTTACGCCCGGCAGCTAGTCTCAGTCCTTTGTCAATGTCTTCCACCGTAGCAACACCCGCTTCCACAAGTCTCATGGCTTCCATGGTGGACGGGAAATTAATTCGGTTTATGATAAATCCTGGAATATCTTTGCGAACCAGAATTGGCTCTTTCCCGAGTCTTCTTACGAAGGCTTCGCCGGTCTTAAAAGTTTCATCACTTGTGGTCATAGCTCTTACCACTTCCACAGCATCCATCATGGGAACAGGGCTGAAGAAATGAAGACCGAGAACCTTATCTCGACGCTTCGTAACTGCGGCAAGCTCCGTAACCGGGATAGCACTTGTATTGGTAGCGATAATACAGTGAGGTAAAGCAATTTCGTCTATTTTTCTGAAGACGTCCTGCTTAAGGTCCAGTTTTTCGAATACTGCCTCTATAACAAGATCGGCACTAGATGCTGGAGAATAATCCTGAACAGGGGTTATACGGTTCAGGATGGTATCTACTGATTCGCTAAGCTTTCCCTTTTCAACGAATTTTTCGACAGACCAGCGAATATTCTTCATAGCTTTATCCAAAGCATCTTGGGACACATCGCATATCCAGACGGAATAGCCTGCTTGAGCGCAAACTTGAGAAATTCCGCTTCCCATTAAACCAGCCCCGACTACAAACACATTTTTAATACCAACGGACATGATAACTCCTCCTTGCCCTATCTTTTTTGAGTCGTTTTTATTCGTATTCTCTGAGAAGTTCTCTTGCTACGACGAGTTTTTGAATTTCGCTTGTTCCTTCATAAATGCGCATAAGTCGAACATCTCGATAGAAACGCTCAATGGGATAATCCTTCATGTAGCCCATACCGCCGTGGATCTGTAGAGCCATATCGGCGACTCGGTTAACCATCTCAGTGCAGAAAAGCTTTACCATGGAGGCTTCTTTGACTACGGCAGTTCCTCGCTGGTCTCTAAGCCAGGCTGCGTGATAGACCATCTGTCTTGCAGCATAGATACTGGTTGCCATTTCAGCCAGCATAAACTGTATGGCTTGAAATTCAGCAATGGGACGTCCAAATTGAACTCGCTGTTTGGCATACTTTATAGAGAGCTCAAGAAGTTTCTGAGCTGCTCCGACGGCACAAGCTCCCATAGTTAGACGCCCTTTATCGAGCACTTTCATGGCGGTTTTGAATCCATGTCCTATCATTTTATCTCCGCCGATGACGTTTTCTCTTGGGACTATACAGTCTTCGAAGATGAGTTCTGCGGTGTGGCTTCCTCTAAGTCCCATTTTTTTCTCGATTGTCCCCACGTAAAACCCCGGAAAGGTTTTTTCTACGATAAAAGCCGTAATTCCACCTTTTGCCCGCTTTTCGGGATCCGTTACGGCAAAGACTGTAGCCACATCTGCGATATCGCCGTTTGTAATAAAGCATTTTCTTCCGTTAAGAACCCAATGGTCGCCTCTCAGTTCTGCTCGAGTCTTAATATTTGCGGCATCTGAGCCTGCTTCAGGCTCAGTCAAAGCAAAACAGGCAGTCCATTCTCCGGAAGCTATTTTAGGCAGGTATTTTCTTTTTTGTTCTTCGGTGCCGTCGATAAGGATTCCCTGGGAGCCTATGCCGTTGTTTGTGCCGATGCGGGTGCGGAAGCAGGCGTTGGTTTTAGAAAGTTCTTCGTAAACGATGCATTCTCCCAGTGTTCCAAGTCCGAGACCGCCGTATTCTTCGGGAATTGAAAGCCCGAACAAACCTAGTTCACGCATTTTCTGGACGATTTCTTCTGGTATACGGTCTTCTTCTTCGACCTGTTTGCTGATGGGCTCAAGTTCCCGCTCAACGAAGCGTCTAACAGTTTCTGCCATTATTCTGTAATTTTCTGGAATTGTGAAATCCACAACCTTTTCCCTCCTTTCAGACCTACCAGAAGGTAGGTAGATTATAAAAAAATTTTATCGTCCCTTCCACTGAGGTTTTCTCTTCTCCGCAAAGGCTTTCGCCCCTTCCATATAATCTTCAGAATTCCTAAGAGCCTGAAGTCCTGGAAAGACTGTAAATAACGCGTGAGATAAAGGCATGTCCGCCGACTTTATTGTTATCTCCTTTGTGGCCCTCAAAGCCAGAGGTGAGCAAGCAAGCATTTCATCAGCCCACTTTCTGGCGCAATTCATAAGCTCTTTTGAAGGAACCACTTCGTTAACAATCCCGAGCCTGAAGGCTTCCTGGGCAGTTATATGTCGCCCCGTAAGGAGCATTCCCATGGCGAGATGATAGGGAATCTGACGAGGCAACCTTACGGCTCCACCCGCTGCTGCCACTGCTCCAACTTTCGGTTCCGGAAGACCAAATTTGGCATGATCTGCGGCTATGATGACATCGCAGGCAAGAGCAATTTCAAAACCTCCTCCGAGAGCAAAACCATTTACAGCTGCAATTATAGGCTTAAAGCAGTCCAGGCGCCTTGTTATCCCACCAAAACCTCCACGAAGGCTATCAATGTCTCGCCTTAAGGCATCCGCTCCATGCTCCGCCTGCCATTTTAGGTCATTCCCAACGCAGAAAGCCTTTTCGCCTCCCCCTGTGATAATTGCCACCCACAGATCCGGATTATCAGAAAATTCGTTGAAAACATCGTCTAGTTCTTTACATGCCGGTGGATGCAGAGCGTTCATGGATTCTGGGCGATTTATAACAACTGTAAGCAAGTGATCTTCCTTGTAAACCTTAATGAATTGGCAATCTTCCAGCATTTGAACATCCTCCTATTATGCCAGAAAACCTTCCATGAAAATTTTTTTCCAGGCTTCAGCAATTTCCTCTGGTCTCTTGTCCCCCTGTGGAGAATACCATCTAATAGTCCAGTTTAGGGTTCCCAGAAGGGCGAAGCCAGCCAACTTCTCATCTATGTCCTTCTTAAGGACTCCGGATTCTTTTCCTATTCGGATAATGTTTCGCACATAGTTTTCATAACGATCTCTCAATGCCACCACGTCAGGCCAGAAACTTTCTGCGTTTATAGGGTTAATCTCACGGAGGCTTACAGTAAAAAGATCAAGGTTTTCGCATATGAGTTTCACGTGGGATTCGATAATTTTTTCTATTTTTTCCCTTGGAGACATGTCTGAAAAAACTATTCGCTCAATGGCATCTATGAGCATTTTCATTGTAACTTGGGCAATTTCTTTTAACAGATCCTCTTTAGAAGATATGTAGTAGTAGATGGAGGGCTTTTGTATGCCAAGCTGAGAAGCGATATCCTGCATGGAGGTAGCTCGATAGCCCTTTTCTTTGAAGAGCTTTGCGGCAACTCGAAAAAGTTCTTTTTTTGTTGAGCTATTTTCGGGCATGGTCTTTCTCGCTTTTAACTACCGAACGTTAGGTATCGAAGAATAATTACACCTTTCATTTATGACTGGTCAAGAAAAAATTTCAACAAAAACCAGTCAATAAATGTTTAACAGGTCTACCCTCCCTTAAGAGAACACTGAAAAACTCAGAAGCCTTTTAATTCGAAGCAATTATGTAAGATTTTTGCGAATACTAGAATAAGCTTCATGTAACAACTTCTTCCTTTTTTATCACCGCTTCACTTTTCAGCCTGTTAAGAGTTTCCTCCAAAACAGGAAGCACATGTTCTCTGATATCTCCAGCAACTACAATAAGAAGCACATCGTCACCGACTTTTCGCTCACCTTCGTGAAGATATGCTTCCACTGCGCTAATTCCAGGTCTGGTTCTCATCTCAGAAAGAATTGATTCCCATCTTTCTCGATTACATGAAATATAAAGCTTCGAAGCAACTTTACCATCTCTAGTAGTTCCTCGAACCACTCCATTATGACAAGCAAACATTCCTACCTTTGTAAAATCGACTTCTTTTTTGACCTTTTCTAGCAAGTCACAAAGCTTCATTTCTTACCTGTCTCCTCTAGTATGTTAGCGTTTTTTCTTTTACAATTTTTCTAAAGAAATATATAAAGTTTGTGGAACTTGAACATTTTTCAGCATTTTTGAAATTGCACTCTGTCATTGTATTGTGTTTTATCGAGTTGTCCACAGTTTTTCTTAAATGAGGAGGGAGGCATGATTTCCAAGGAAAAACTTGAAAGCATTGCCAACAGCAAGAAGCAGTGGGAGGAAAAGGTTCTTAATCCAACCCTGGCAAAGGCTCCAGAACGGAAAAAGGCTTTCACGACTATCTCTGGAACGACCGTTGAAAAGCTTTATACTCCTCTAGACATAGCTAATTTGGATTATGATCGAGACCTAGGTTATCCAGGCTCCTATCCCTTCACTCGAGGCGTTCAGCCAACAATGTATAGAGGTCGCCTATGGACTATGCGACAATATGCTGGATTTGGAAGTGCTGTAGAAACCAACAAGAGATTTAAATATTTGTTAGAACAGGGACAGACGGGATTAAGTGTAGCCTTTGATCTCCCCACTCAATCTGGCTATGATAGCGATCATCCTTTAGCCGTGGGGGAAGTAGGAAAAGTTGGAGTTGCAATAGACTCCATTGAGGATATGAAAGTGCTTTTTGACGGCATACCTTTGGATAAAGTTACTACTTCCATGACGATAAACGCCCCCGCTACGGTTCTTCTCGCCATGTATCTTGCCATTGCCGAAGAACAGGGAGTTACTTTCGACAAAGTGGGTGGCACGGTGCAAAATGATATTCTCAAAGAATACACAGTGAGAGGGCAGTATATATTTCCACCGGGTCCCAGTATGAGACTTACAGTGGACCTTATTGAGTATTGTTTTAAGCATGTGCCAAAGTGGAATTCTATAAGCATCAGCGGTTACCACATCCGAGAAGCGGGATCAACAGCCGTTCAGGAGGTCGCCTTTACATTAGCTGATGGTATAGCTTACGTTCAGGCTTGTCTCGATAGAGGGCTTGCCGTGGATAAGTTTGCACCTCGATTGAGTTTCTTCTTCAACGCTTTTACAAATGTATTCGAAGAGGTGGCAAAATTCCGAGCAGCTAGACGATGCTGGGCAAAGATTATGAAGGAACGTTTTGGAGCCAAGGATCCTCGCTCCATGATGCTACGCTACCATGTTCAGACTGGTGGAGTAACCCTAACCGCTCAACAACCCCTTAACAATATTGTTCGAGTAGCACTGCAAGCCTTCGCAGCCGGAGCGGGAGGATGTCAATCGCTTCATACGAATTCCTACGATGAGGCTTTGTGCCTTCCTACAGAACAGGCGGTTACCGTAGCTCTTAGAACTCAACAAATCATCGCAGAAGAAAGCGGAGCAGCTGATACAATAGATCCCTTCGCCGGTTCATATTACATTGAGGCTCTTACAAACAAAATAGAGGAAGAGGTGGAAAAATATCTCAAAAAGATTGATGAAATGGGAGGCACCCTGGCCGCCATCGAACAGGGATTTATCCAGAAAGAAATTCAGGAAAGCGCCTATCGCTTCCAGAAAGAAATTGAGTCCGGAGAGAGAGTCTATGTTGGAGTGAATAAGTATGTGATGGACGAGCCACCTCCCACCAATCTTTTGAAGGTAGATATGGAGGTAGGACGGCGAGAAGCCGAAAAAGTAAAAGCCTTAAGAGCATCCAGAGATCAAAAGAAATGGAAAGATGCTCTAGAAAAACTTCGCGAAGTTTCTCTTAGCAGCGAAAATGTAATGCCAGCCGTCATTGAGGCTGTAAAAGCCAAAGCTACGGTTGGAGAGATTTGTGATGTCTGGCGTGAGGTATTTGGGGAATACCGGCCAGAAGCATTCATCTAATTAGACGGCGAAGGTGAAATGGTGAGGAGGGACATCAATGAATCAGGAACGCAAAATAAAAGTTATCATGGCTAAACCAGGACTGGATGGACATGACCGTGGCGCTAAATTGCTCGCTCGAGTTTTAGCCGAGGCGGGAATGGAGGTAGTATATACAGGATTGAGGCAGACACCAGAAATGATAGTAGAGACGGCCCTTCAGGAAGATGCCGACGTGGTTGGATTAAGCAGTCTCTCTGGAGTGCATAATTACTTCTTCCCTCGAGTAGTAGAACTGCTTCGGGAAAAGGGATTGGATGACGTGCTGGTAATAGGAGGTGGAATTATACCTCCTGATGACATACCATTTCTTAAACAATCGGGTGTCGCTGAGATCTTTGGACCTGGCACACCTACCTATGAGATTGTGGAATACATAAAGACTCATTGCCGAAAACGTTAAAGTAGGAGAGAGAGCTATGAAAACCCTAAAAATCGATCACATTGGAATAGCCGTAAAAAGTATTGAACAGGCACGTAAATTGTATGAAGGTCTCCTGGGGCTTAAGTATGAAGGTTCCGAGACGGTAGCTGAACAGAAGGTCACGACAGCATTTTTCCCAATTGGAGATACTGAAATAGAATTACTTGAATCTACCGATCCGGACGGACCAATAGCAAAATTCATTGAAAAGCGGGGAGAAGGTATCCAGCATATCGCTTTTCGTGTGGACAACATCGAAGAAGCTCTAGAGGAGTTAAAAAAGCAAGGAATTCAGCTAATAGACGAAAAACCAAGAATTGGAGCTGGTGGAGCTAAAATTGCTTTTCTCCATCCGAAAGCGACCGGTGGAGTTCTTATAGAACTTTGTGAACGTAAATAAGGCCTATCATGCCCCCTCTTGCCTTCCATTCCAAGGTTTGTGCAGGAAGAAAGAGGGGGTATTCTTTCAGTGCTACATAGCGTAGAGCCGTTCTCCTTCAATAACCTTCACGCCGTTTTCCAAAAGCGTCTTGATAGCTTCGTCAGTATTATCAAACCGGAATATAATTACAGCATTATTGCCGCTTTGTTGAACAAAGGCATACATATATTCAACGTTGATATTTGCCGCTCTCAAGATATCTAGAATCTTATTAAGTCCCCCGGGGCGATCTTCCACTTCCACAGCCACAACCTGGGTTTTACCTACGGTAAATCCATTCTCCTTAAGAACTTTCTTAGCCAGTTCAGTATCATTAACGATCAATCTTAAAATCCCAAAATCTGAAGTATCGGCTAAAGAAAGAGCTCGTATGTTGATACCGGCACTTGCGAGCACTTTTGTAACTTCAGCCAATCTTCCGGCTTTGTTTTCGAGAAATATAGATATTTGTTCAACCTTCATGGCTTTACCCCCCGCCATTAAATCTTACGCTTGTCTATCACTCTTTGAGCCTTTCCTTCACTTCTTGCAATGGTTTTTGGTTCAACTAACTTAACCTTAGCTGAAATACCAAGGTATTCTTTAATGTTTTTCTCTATTTTTCGTTCTAATTCCTGAAGTTTTCTGACTTCATCAGAAAAAGCATGTTCACCCACCTCAACAAGCACAGTAAGAATATCCAGGCTTCCTTCTCTGTCCACAATCAGCTGGTAATGAGGTTCTACCTCATCAATTTCCATTAAAACACTTTCGATCTGGGATGGAAAAACATTTACACCTCTTATAATGAGCATATCGTCAGATCTACCCATCACTCTTCCCATTCGCGTATGAGTTCTACCGCAGATGCAAGGCTCAGGATTTAAGAAAGTAATGTCACGGGTTCTATATCTGATCACAGGGAAAGCTTCTTTGGTGATTGTCGTAATCACCAGCTCACCCACCTCTCCTGGCTTGAGATTTTCACCAGTTTCGGGATCTATAATTTCGGGAATAAAATGATCTTCAAATATGTGAAGGCCCTTCTTAGCTTCTATACATTCAACAGAAACACCCGGTCCTATAATTTCGCTGAGACCATATATATCAATAGCAGTTAGGTAGAGTTTCTGCTCAATTTCTTCCCTCATTTTTTCAGACCACGGTTCTGCTCCAAAAACCCCCACTTTTAGCTTTAACGTCTTAGGATCGACCCCCATTTCCATTGCAACTTCTGATAGATGGAGAGCATAGGAAGGTGTGCAAGTTAAAACCGTCGCTCCAAAATCTTTCATTATCATGATTTGACGTTTAGTATTCCCGCCCGATATTGGGATAACGGATGCTCCCAGTTTTTCCGCACCGTAGTGAACTCCCAAGCCTCCCGTAAATAATCCATACCCATAGGCATTATGAATGATGTCACCCCGGGTAGCACCGGCAGCGGAAAGAGCTCTAGCCATTAGCTCTGCCCAGGTTTGAATGTCTCGAGCTGTGTAACCTACGACGGTAGGTTTACCTGTAGTCCCAGAGGATGCGTGAATTCTCACTACGTTTTCCATGGGAACAGCGAAAAGCCCAAAAGGATAATTATCTCTCAGGTCTTGCTTCGTTGTAAAAGGTAGTCGGCGTAGATCATCAAGGCTTTTGATGTCGTCTGGTTTCACACCGACCTTATCAAATTGTTTTCTATAAAAAGGAACTGTTGCATAAACTCTTTCTACCGTTTGTTTAAGACGGCGAAGCTGTATGGCTTCAAGCGCCTCTCTCGGAAGAGTTTCAAATTCCATGTTGTAGATCATATCTTCACCCCCTTATAAATCTTAACAAAAAAGCCACAGAACCAAAAGGTCCGTGGCTTGTGTTATCAAATATCTCTTTATGCTGTCAATTGAACAACTATCTAGGGAAGATAAGTCATATACTTAGTTGTAAGCTCGAAGAAATACTGCGGGAATATACCCAAAACCAGCACACCGAGGGAGGTTATAACAAGAGCTGTGGTCACTGCTGGCGAACTTGCCTGAAGGACTCCACCAGTATCTAAGGGCTTTTCAAAAAACATGTAAACCAAAACTCTCAGATAGAAGTAGGCAGATATCGCAGAATTAAGAACTGCAATAATAACGAGCCAGAGATATCCTGCTTCGAGAGCACCTTTGAAGATGTAGAACTTACCCATAAATCCGCCAGTTGGTGGAAGCCCAACCATAGAAAACATAAAGATTGTCATCATAAGCCCAAGGAAAGGATAAAGGAAACCACAGCCTGAAACATTCTCGAGATTTTTACCCTTTTCCTCAAGCAGCACCAGAACAGCAAAGGCTCCAATATTCATGAGAGCATAAGCAATGAGATAGAAAACGATCGCCGCAAGGCCTGTTTTATTAAGAGCAACAAAACCTATCAACATATAGCCGGCGTGAGCTATACTGGAATAAGCGAGCATACGTTTTATGCTTTTCTGAGTCAGAGCAGCAATATTGCCTAAGGTCATTGTAATAATCGAAATGAAAACCATAATGCCTACAAGGTTGAATACTGTGACCTTGAGCGCAACAAGAAAAACTCGAAGCAACATAAAGAAGGAAGCCGCCTTGACACCCGAAATCATGAAAGCCGTTACAGAAGTTGGAGCTCCTTCGTAAACATCGGGCGTCCACATATGGAAAGGAACAGCCGCTATCTTAAAGAGCACTCCCGCAAGAACGGCTGAAACTCCAAGCATGAAAATCCCAACCTGAAGCCCGCTATGGAGATATTTGTTGTAGTTTTCAATGATCAAATTGTAATTTGTTGTTCCCACCGTTCCATAGATGAAGGCGATGCCTAGGAGCATGATAGCGGTCGAAAAGGCTCCAAGAAGGAAATACTTTATTGATGCTTCGGCAGATGCTTCATCATGTTTAAACATACCAGCCAGAATATATACAGAAAGAGACATGGCTTCCACACCGAGCACCAGCATGATCAAATCGTAAGAGGTAGCTATAAAACTCATGCCAACCACTGAAAGCACAATCAAAGCGTAATATTCTCCCTTATGTCGCACTTTGCCTTCTATGTATGGATCAGACATAAGGGAGACAAGGATACCTATACCGTAAAAGATAAACCTGAAGATACCCGCCAGATCATCGTAAAGCATCATGTCGTAGAAACCGAAGCGTTTACTACCGAAGATGAATAGATTAAGGAGGATCGCCAGGGAAAAGGCAATGATAGACAACATGTCATATTTGTGAACTTTCGGGGTCCTGGAAAAAGCCCCCATCAAGAGAAACAACAAAGCAAAAGCTATTAGCACTAAATCAGGAGAAATGGATAACATGTCAAAATTTGCCATTACTTACCCCCTCTTATTAGAGCCAGAGGTTGAACCTTTTCCTCATACACATTCATTGCAATACGCTTTTCATATCCCTGCAAAAAGGCATTGATTGATGTATGCATTTTGCCAAGGAAATAGTTTGGACATATGCCCATGACCACGTATAGGATAACTATCGGGGTCATAAGCAATACTTCTCTCAGGTCCATATCAGGCAAATATTTGTTTTCTTCTCTAATGGGACCGAACATGACTCGTTTATACATCCACAGCAAATAAACAGCCGCCAAAATCACGCATGTTGCGGAAAGGATTGTCCACAGAGGCTTTACTTTGAAAGCTCCGAGGAAGACTAAAAATTCTCCCACAAAGCCATTAAGCCCAGGCAAGCCAACCGAAGAAAGCACTGTCACGCTAAAGAAAGCCGCCATTATTGGCATAGCCTTGGCCACGCCTCCAAAATCCGCAATAAGCCGGCTATGCTTCCTCTCGTAGAGCATACCAACGATGATAAACAGTGCCCCAGTGCTCAAGCCATGACCTAACATTATATACATGGCTCCCTCTAGCCCCTGGATGTTCATGGCAAAAATGCCAAGCATGACGGCTCCAAGGTGGCTAACCGACGAGAAAGCCACTAGCTTTTTAACGTCGGGTTGCACAATGGAGACCATCGCTCCATAAATTATTCCTATAATAGCCAGAGTCACCATAAGAGGTGTCATGAAATAAGCTGCATGTGGGAAGAGCCCTATAGCAAACCGAATGAAACCGTATGTTCCCATCTTAAGCAAGATTCCGGCAAGGATCACACTTCCAGGTGTTGGAGCTTCCACATGCGCATCTGGCAACCATGTATGGAACGGAAACATGGGAACCTTAATGGCAAAGGACAGGGCAAAGGCAGCAAATAGCCATACCTGCATACTGAAGGGTGGCAGCACCTGATACCACTTGAGAAGATCGAAAGTGTATTCGCCAGTTTTGGATGCCACAAAAAGGTAGTAAAAGATAATACCAACTAGCATGAGCACGCTACCGAAGAGAGTATAGAGAACGAATTTTATGGCTGCGTAAACTCTGCGTGGCCCACCCCATACACCTATTATGAAGTACATGGGTATCAGCATGAGTTCCCAGAAGACATAGAAAAGAAGCAAATCGAGAGCACAGAAGGTTCCGAGCATTCCCACTTCTAACACGAGCATACAAATGAGAAATTCTTTAACATATTTGTCTATGTAATTCCAGGCTGAGAGAATACATATAGGACAGATGAATGTTGTAAGGAGATAAAGGAACAGCGAAATGCCATCAATTCCCAGAATGTAATTAGCCCCTATAGACTCTATCCATTTATAACGTTCCACAAATTGAAAACCAGGATTTGATGGATCGAAATAAATGAGCAGATAAAGGGACAGAATAAAGGTCACAGTCGTTACGATAAGCGTAACGGTTTTCTGAAGAACCTCATTCTCCCTGTCTATGAAAAACAGAGCAATCACTCCAATCAAAGGGAAAAACGTAACTATGCTTAAAATTTGAATCCCTTCCATCGCTTACCTCTTACAATAGTAGGATAAGAAGACCCAATACAATGCCCCATACATAGTGATAGATATATCCGGTCTGAAGCTTACTGGTCAAAATACTTGACCAATACAGACTTTTACCTGTGCCGTTTACAGCTCCATCAATACCCTTTTCGTCAAAAGCCTTCATCCCCAGGCAGGTTTTCAAAGTGCCAGTGACAAAAAGGAACCCGTAAAATTCGTCCACAAAGTATTTGTTATAAACCCATCTGTATAAGGCTTTATATTTCTCGGCAAATTTGACCGGAATTGAGGGATCCTTAACGTAGCAGATGTAAGCTAGAGCAAAACCGGCAAAAGCAACGGCTATAGAGACTATCATCAATGTATATTCTAGAGCGTGAGAATAATGAGGCCATTCGACTTTGTATGCATACATAGTAACAGGTTCGAGAAAATGGTGGAAATGGTTTTTACCCCCTAGAGATTCCGGAAGTCCTATGTAACCTCCAAAGATGGAAAGAAAAGCCAACACATAAAGAGGTACAAGCATAGAATTTGGTGATTCATGTATATGATGCTTTGTATCGTGATCCATTCGCTCTTCACCGAAGAAGATAAGGAATAGCCATCGGAACATGTAGAAAGCCGTCATTCCTGCCGTAATTACCCCTATAGCCCACAGAAATTTGCTACCATAGGGGCTGGAATAAGCCTGCCACAATATCTCATCCTTACTGAAAAAGCCCGACAAACCGGGCATACCAGCGATAGCAAGAGTTCCTACAAGGGACACCATAAAGGTTTTGCGAATATAACCTTTAAGTCCCCCCATCTTCATTACGTCCTGTTCTCCGCCCATAGCATGTATTACGCTACCGGCGCTCAAGAACAGTAGAGCCTTAAAAAAGGCATGTGTTACCAAGTGGAAGATACCAGCCGAAAAGGCTGCTACTCCCACTCCCAAGAACATATACCCAAGCTGACTGATTGTTGAATATGCGAGAATACGCTTAATATCCCTTTGAGCAAATCCCATACTTGCAGCAAACATCGCTGTGAGGGCTCCAATTGTTGCCACAACAGCCAGGGATACAGGAGCAAGAGTGTATAGAGCATTACATCTAGCAACCATATATACTCCAGCCGTGACCATCGTGGCGGCATGGATCAAGGCTGAAACAGGTGTGGGACCAGCCATAGCGTCAGGAAGCCAAACATAAAGGGGAATCTGGGACGATTTTCCAGTAGCACCTACAAAAAGGAGAAGCGTGATCGCTGTAACGGTAAATCCATTATAAGGTAGGACTCTACTGGCTGTCTCAAAAACATCCTTATAGTTAAGCGTTCCAAAATTTACGAAAATGAGGAATATGGCAAGAATAAAGCCAAAATCCCCTATTCTGTTAACAATAAAGGCTTTATTACCAGCGTAGGCATTGTAATCATCCTCAAACCAAAAACCGATAAGAAGGTATGAACAAAGTCCTACACCTTCCCAACCTACAAACATCAGGGGGAAATTATTAGCCATAACCAGGATAAGCATGAAGAACACGAAAAGATTAAGGTAAGAAAAGAATCTTGGATAAGATGGATCGTTGTGCATATAACCGATAGAATATGCATGGATGAGAAATCCTACACCGGTAACCACCATTATCATTACAGCACTAAGAGGATCTAGCAGGAAAGCCACATCCAGAGATAAATCTCCTGAAACCATCCATTTGTAAAATACTACCTCAATAAATCTGGCTTCTGGTTCAAGGTGAATAAGCTTCCAAAGTGCTAACGACGATAGCAAGAAAGATATACCTATTGAACCAACTCCAATTATGCTAACAAGCTTATCACTCCAGCGATACCCAAAGATAAAATTCAAAAAAGCACCCAGAGCTGGCACGAGAGCTAGCAATATAATTGGAACACTTAACATTTTGTAGACTATAAGTAGCATCAAACCGAAGGCGAGCCCTATAGCGGCAACTCCTATTGTGTGGGAAGGTTTATTAGCCCACTTATCACGGAATACACCATATATTCCGTTAAGGAATGCGCCAAAGAGCGGAAAAAGCGGAATAAGAACTATAAAATCAAACATATTACCACCTCTTCTATCCCTTCATGGTGTTTAGGCTATCCATATCCACTGTGCCTTTTAACCTATAGATCAGAAGAATTATTGCTAACCCTATTGCCACTTCTGCTGCAGCAAGAGCCATAATAAACAACACGTAAAGCACTCCCACAGCCGACTGAAGATAATGCGAAAACGTCACGAATATCAAATTGACTCCGTTAAGCATCAGCTCAATACTCATAAAGCAGATAATAAGGTTTCTTCTGACCAGTAATCCTATGGCTCCTATACCGAATATCAGAAGCCCTATCATAAGAAAGAAATTCATTTGGTTTATCATTAACATCCCCCCTTTACAGAACTACATATCGACGTGTCGCACCGCTTTTATTGTTGTTTCCCTTTCTATCTCGCCATTTCGCTCTTTCTTACCTAAAACAACTGCTCCAATTATTCCAATCAGTAACACAACTGAAATAACTTCGAAGGGAAGGATGTAATTTGAAAATAGATACTTACCAATAACTTTCGTGGAATCCATGTCTTTTGGTATTGGAAGGTCGCCTTCCTGAACCTTAATAGCAAGAGAATACCCAACTATCAGCAACTTGAGCAAAAGTGCCATACCAATAATCACGCCGAAAATCCTTCCCCGGTAATACAATTTTTCCCGTTTTACATATTCAATGTTTATCAACATGATAACGAACACGAAAAGCACCATTATGGCTCCAGCGTAAACGATCACCTGAATAGCCGCAATGAATTCAGCGTTAAGAAGAACATAGTTACATGCCAACATCAGCATAACACCAATAAGCGATGCCGCACTGTAAATGGGGTTTTTTTGAAGAATAGTAGAAATTGCCAGTGCTACAGCTAAAAATGAAAACCCATATCCTAGATATTCCTGAATCATTTTGCCATCTCTCCTCTTTTAAGGAGTGTGTTTTTGTCTAGCATCAGTTCTTCTTTTGTATACCGAACATTTTCATATTCTTTAGTTAGGTATATAGCGTTTACCGGACAAACATCTTCGCAGAGTCCACAATAGATACATCTAAAACCATCAAGCACATAGGTAAGAGGAAAACGTCGACCTTCGTGCTCTCCTATTTCTATTTTGATAGCAAGAGCTGGACATACAGCTTCACACAAACCACAGGCGACACATTTTATACTTCCATCTGGATTTCTTCTAATCGCCTGAAGTCCTCTATAACCATCAAAGGATCCTACCCGTTCTTTTGGATACTGCACCGTAATTGGTTTAGAAATAAAGTGCTTAAATGTTACCCACAAACCTTTAAGAAGCGGCGTAATCATGGTTCACTCCACCTTTTAGACCAAGATCAAAACAATAGCCGTTGCAAATATATTAACGAAACCTAAAGGTATCATAACCTTCCAGCCGAATTTCATAAGCTGGTCATACCTTAGGCGAGGATATGTGGCACGCAACCATATAATAATATACATCAATACAAAAACCTTAAGCATGTACCATACGAAAGGTGGCAGGAAGGAGGGACCATGCCATCCTCCTAAAAACAGAACCGTCCCTATACAAGCACAAACAATGATACTCGCATACTCAGCCATAAAGAACATCGCAAACTTCATACTACTGTAATCAGCGTGGAAACCGGCTACCAACTCACTTTCTGCTTCGGGTAAGTCAAAGGGGGTTCTTTTCAATTCTGCCACTGAAGCAATGAGGAACAATAGAAAACCTACAGGCTGATAAACAATATACCACATATTTTTCTGTTTATTTACAATCTCAACAAGATTTAGAGATCCCGCCAGCAGGATAACTCCAAAAACCGATAGAGTAAAAGCAACTTCATAACTTATAAGCTGAGCAGCAGCTCTTACTCCGCCCAAAAGAGAATATTTATTGTTCTGGGCCCAACCACCAAAAACTACTCCGTAGGTCGCTAACCCACCCATCGCAAAGACATAAAGTATCCCGATATTTAGTTCTGTAATACTTAACTTTACCGGCTCTTTAAGCAATCCCCAAAGTGTTGTCTCATCACCAAAGGGGATAACAGCGAATATCATTATGGTTGGAATAATACTAAGAGCTGGAGACAGGAAATAAAATAACTTATCTGCTTCTTTCGTAATAATATCTTCTTTGAAAAACAGCTTAATACCATCTGCAATGGGTTGTAATATCCCATGCCAACCAGCGAACATGGGACCCAGACGGATTTGCATGTGACCAAGCACCTTCCGCTCTAAAAGCGTCAGGTATGCTACCACAAGCATGACCAGAGCAAAGATTACTATGATCTTTACTAACAGAAACACTATCACGTTAGGGCTCATAGTCTATTCCCCTTTTCCAACCTTTTCAATACGAACAGCTGTGACCTTTAATTCTGGAATTTTCGCTACGGGATCAAGCTCACTTCCCGTAAGAATGTTTACCCTTGCCTCACTGAAGTGGAATGTCGAAAATACTTCCCCTCGCTTGACCCTTTCACTTACTCTTACCTTCAGCTCTATACTTCCCCTCCTACTGGTAAGTTTCACGATATCATCAGGAGAAACCCCAAGCACATGAGCATCCATAGGATGCATCTCTAACACAGGCTCGGGTGCTCCATAGTTAAGAACTTTGCACTTTCTAGACATTGTTCCGGTATGATACTGGTAATAGTTTCTACCTGTAACCAGAACAAAGGGATACTCCCTATCTGGTTGTTCCTTTGGAGGCTTATATTCAACCGGCACCAATAACCCCTTGCCTCTAGCGATCTTGCCCACATGAAGGATAGGCGTGCCAGGATGATCCTCTGTTGGACAGGGCCATTGAATTCCCACTTTTTCAATACGCCGATAGGTTATACCTGCATATTGAGGCGTTGCCTTACGAATCTCTTCAAATATCTCCTCTGTGTTTCTATAAGGCATCGGATATCCAAGTCTTTCTGACAGTTCCGCTATGATTCTCCAATCATCCTTCACATCACCTTTTGGCTTAAGAGCTTTTCTAACCCGCTGCACTCGCCGCTCGGTATTGGTGAATGTCCCATCTTTTTCTGCAAAAGAGCTAGAAGGCAGGACAACATGAGCAAATTTACAGGTATCTGTGAAGAAAATATCCTGAACAATTAACAGCTCGAGCTTCTCAAGAGCTTCCTCAAGATGATGAAGATCAGGATCGGTCAGAATGGGATTTTCTCCCATGATGTAAAGAGCTTTAATTTTCCCTTCCAATGCAGCATGTCCCATCTCCACTACAGTTAATCCCGGTTCTGTCGAAAGTTGCTTAACATTCCACAGCTTTTCAAATTTTCTTTTCACATCCTCAACGTCAACTCTCTGGTAACCAGGATAGAAGACAGGCAATCCTCCCATATCGCAGGCACCTTGAACGTTATTCTGGCCTCTCAAGGGATTAACACCCGTCCCTGGTTTACCAATATGGCCACAAACAAGAGCAAGATTTGATAGGCTCTTGACGTTATCTGTCCCTTTAGTATGCTGGGTTACACCCATGCAATATACGATAGCCGCCCTTTGAGCCCTAGCATAAGTTCTAGCAACTTCAATAATATCTTCCTTCGGAACCCCTGTTATTTCTTCGGCTCTCTCGGGAGTATAGGATTCTACCACCTTAACTAGCTCTTCAAATCCCTCTGTATGCTCTTCCACAAACTTCTTGTCATATAATTCTTCTCGAATGATCACGTTCAACATCGCATTGACTAGAGCTATATCAGTTCCAGCTCGCAAAGGCAGATGCATTACCGCATCATCCACTAGATCAATTCTACGAGGATCTATGACCACGATTTTTGTGCCTTTCATACGAGCGAGTTTTTTAAGCTTCATGCCAAAGACAGGATGGTTCTCGGTGGTATTACTACCAATCACAAGAACAACTTCCGCATCTTCGATGTCCTCGATAGAATTGGTCATGGCACCGGAACCAAGCGTGGTGGCCAGACCGGCCACCGTTGAAGCGTGACAGAGACGCGCGCAGTGATCGACATTATTGGTTCCGATCACCGCACGCATGAATTTTTGGAAAATATAATTGTCTTCGTTCGTGCACCTTGCCGAGCAAAGACCAGCTATGGCTGAAGATCCATATTGATCTTTAATTTCTTTAAGCTTCTTTGCCACATAGTTCAGAGCTTCATCCCAAGAAACTTCCTTAAAGGAATTGCCATTTCTCACAAGTGGCTTTTGAAGCCTTTTTTCGCTGTTTATAAATTCAAAGCCGAACCTTCCCTTTGCGCATAAAACCCCATAATTTGGCGGAACAGTTTCATCCACAGTAACCTTAATAACCTGATCACTTGCCACGTTGAGTTCTAGATTACATCCAACACCACAGTAAGGACAAACTGTGCGGGTTTTGGTTTTTTCCCAAGGTCTAGCTTTAAGAGCACTAACATCTTCAGTAAGAGCCCCCACAGGACATACTGCAAGACATTCCCCACAGGATATGCATTTTTCCGGATGACTAGGAACAATCCGAGGCACAGAACCATCTTTGTTAACTTCAAGAACTCCCTGCCCTACCTTTTCCAAACAGACATGCACGCAACGTTGACAGACAACACAGCGACTGGGAAAGTATTTGATACCAATTGTGGACCATGCCTCTGGAGGCTTATGAAGCATTGGCACTCCAGCAGCCCCTTCCACTATCTTGGTATCATAACCTAGCTCGTAAACCAGATCCTGCAGTGTGCATTCCCCTGCCTTATCGCAGATAGGACAATCCAGTGGATGTTCAAGAAGAAGTAGCTTGAGGATATCTCGCCTCATCTGGCGGAGATTATCCGTATCGGTTCTAATGTTCATTCCATCTGTAACCACTTGGACACAGGAAGGCTGGGGCTGATCGTATCCGTCAATTTCTACAATGCAAAGCCTGCAAGCTCCTATTGGGAGAAGCCCCTCGAGAAAGCACAGAGTAGGGATATGAATCCCATTAGCTCTCGCCACCTCAAGGATCGTCTTCCCCGCTTCAGTTCGAATTTCTCTCCCATCTATCGTTACAGTTATCATAGCTGGCATCCAATCCCCTTTTATATTTGCTTCTCAAAAAGATACCCTTAACAGGCTATCATTCCTATACGATAACACCTAAGGCATCTCTGCGCCTCATATATTGCTTCAGACGGTGTGTAACCTTTTTCTACTTCTTCAAAGGTCCATTTTCTCTTTTCTGGATCCAGCTTTTGAAGTTCCTTTCTTTCCATACCGTCCGGAACTTCTATCTTTTCATTCTTGTTGAAAACCTTAATGGTTGAAAACAACTTATCGAAGAGTTCCTCTTCATCGGGACCAGGTTCAATACCTCTGAGATATTGATCAATCCTATCGGCAGCTTTTCTTCCTCCACCAGCGGCTCTAACCAGCACATCAGGTCCCGTCACGCAATCTCCCGCGGCGAAAATTCCCTTAACTGAAGTCTCAAAGGTGTCCGGATTAGCATCTATGGTTTTCCATTTGGTAAGTTTTATATCTTTACAGCCAGCCAAAAAAGAAAGGTCAACAGCCTGACCTATAGCAGGGATCAGAATATCGGTTTCCAGGATGAACTCTGATCCTGGAACTGGAACCGGTCGTCTTCTTCCGCTTTGATCCGGCTCTCCGAGTTCCATCTTAATGAGTTCAACTCCAACTACTTTACCATCCTGTTCGATAATTCTTGTGGGATTACAAAGGAAGTGAAAGATCACCCCTTCCTCTTCTGCATCGTGAATTTCCTCTGGATCCGCCGGCATTTCGGCTCGAGAACGTCTATAAACAAGATGCACATCAGTTTTACCCACTCTGAAGGAACATCGCACACAGTCCATCGCCACATTACCACCGCCAACAACCACTACACGCTTTCCTTCAGGATAAGGATCAATACCATTGTTTATGTCGTAAAGGTATCTAACACCTGGAATGAACCCCCTGTATCCTTTATCTTCACCTTCTATACCCATTTTAGCACTGGTCTGAGCACCAACACCTATAAAGACGGCATCGTAGTCCCTGTGAAGATCCATGATCATTACGTCTTTACCAACTTCAACACCATAACGAATTTCAACGCCTAAACCTTTAATGATATCAACCTCATGTCGTCTAAGAACGTCTGGAGGTAATCGATAATCAGGAATTCCATATGTAGCCATTCCACCAGGTTCTTTCGATTTTTCGAAAATAGTTACACTGTGGCCTTTGAGAGCAAGGTAAAAAGCGCATGAAAGCCCCGCAGGCCCAGCTCCCACGATAGCAACTCGCTTTCCTGTGGTAGCAGGAACTTTAGTTATCCGGGGTTTTTTTCTATGTTCAAATTCAAAATCGGCGGCAAACCTTTTTAACCATTTTATTGATACCGATCCTTCCACAAGGGCTCGACGACAATTAGATTCACAGGGACGGACACATACTCGCCCAAGAGTTCCAGGAAGACAGGTCATCTCCCGTATGATTGACAGAGATTCCTCAAACCGCACATCTCTAATCTCCTCAACATACCGAGGAATATCCAGATTGCTTGGACAGGCATTTTTACATGGAGCTGTAACAGAGTAGCGGTAATTTCCAGCCTGAGCCGGCTTCTTCGACGCAATTCTTTTTTCAACCTCATCTGAAAAATACTCAAGAACATGCAATATAGGCACTGGAGCAGTCTGTCCTATAGAGCATTTTGAAGTGGATTTTATAAGAACTGCAAGAGACCGGAGCGCATCTACGTCGTCCTTTGTAGCTTCTCCCTTAGCCAACTTCTCTAGAAAAGACCGCATAAAGCGAGATCCCTGGCCACAGGGAGTGCACTTTCCACAGGATTCTTTAAGCATCGCATCTGCATAATTTAAAGCCATATCGATGAGATCAACAGAATCGTCGCATACCACAATCCCGTCCCATCCAAAGAAGGCTTTAATTTTTTCTCCCGGCTTAAATTCTTCCGGCAGAGCTATCGCTTTTGGTTTCTTAGCCTTCTTTACACCTCTATTATCTACAATTTCTCCTTGCCATGAGCTAAAGAGTATCATCGCTTACTCTCACCATCTCTTGGGTTCAATTTACTTTAGCGATCAATTTCACCAAGAACGATATCAATACTACCAAGTGCCGCGATAAGGTCGGCAACAAGGCATCCCTGAGTCATAAAAGGCAAAGCCGAAAGGTTTACAAAACAGGACGATTTTATTCTCATACGGTAAGGCTTGGACGAACCATCCGAAACAATGTAGAAGCCAAGTTCCCCTTTTGGATTTTCGATAGAACTATAAACTTCTCCTTTTGGAATTTGAAAAGTTCCGGATGCGATCTTAAAGTGTTTAATCAGAGCTTCAATATTATTCATGACCTGGTCCTTAGGGGGAAAAGCTATGAAGGGCACGTCAGCCATAATGGGGCCATCGGGAATGTCTTTCATTGCCTGTTTCAAGATCCTGTTGGACTGGCGCATTTCTTCAACTCTTACCAGATATCTATCATAGCAATCACCTTTAGTTCCAACAGGAATGTCAAACTCGTAATTTTCGTATCCGCAATAGGGGGTTGCTCTTCTAAAATCGAACTTTACTCCAGAGGCTCTAAGCACAGGACCCGTGACTCCCCAGTTGATGGCATCCTCTGCTGAAAGCACTGCCACATCTTTGAGTCGCTCAATCCAGATGGGGTTTTTAGTTAGGAGATTTTCGTAGTCTTTGACGTAGTCGTTAAAAGTATCACAGAAAACCTTAAGAGCTTCCAGAAACTTATCATCAATATCCCGTCTTACACCACCAATACAGATGTAGGAAGGAGTTAACCTTTGCCCCGAAACCATCTCAAACATATCAAGAATTTTTTCACGTTCCCGAAAACAATAAAAGAAAACACTCATCGCTCCGATATCCAAAGCGTAAGTTCCTAACCACAGGAGATGCGCCGCAATTCGTTGAAGTTCCGTCATTATTACCCGAATAACTCTAGCGCGTTCAGGAACTTCAATCCCACAGAGCTTTTCCACGGCAAGCGCATAGGACAAATTATTGCTCATTGAGGCGGTATAATCTAAGCGATCTGTAAAGACAATGTTTTGTATGTAAGTCCTATTTTCCCCAAGTTTCTCTACACCACGGTGTAGATAGCCAATTATGGGAATGGTTTTTTTAACTACTTCCCCTTCAAGGTGTAACAAAAGCCTCAATACCCCGTGAGTCGCGGGGTGCTGAGGTCCCATGTTTAGAATCATTTCTTTTCTGGTTTCATTCCCTTCTACTGTCATTTTGCTATTCCTCAATTCCTTCTAGTGGGAAGTCTTTCCTAAGAGGATAATACTTAAAGTCCTCTTCCATCAGTATCCTTCTAAGATCCGGATGGTTATAAAAGGTTATGCCAAACATATCATATACTTCTCTTTCAAGCCATTCTGCTCCTCGCCATACAGACGTAACGCTTTCTACACCTTCCCCATCACCTACGGGCACCTTTACTCGAATTCTTTGACCGTTTTTTATAGAAAATATGTGGTAAACCACATCAAACCTGGGATTCCGATCCGGATAATCTACTGCCGTAACATCGGAAATTAGATCAAAGGATAACTCCTCATCCTCCTTAAGGAATTTCATAAATTCAATAAGATGCTCCTTATTTACATACACCACAGGATAATCTATGCCTTGAGAAGTGCCCGCGATAAGGGATGAAACCTTCCCCTGGATCCTGTCTATGATTTCCTGCCGATTCATAATCAGCTTCTATCCTCTATTTTTTAATGATTCCTTGTCTATTTTATCCCTCAACATCATTATTGCCGTAAGAAGGGACTCCGGTTTTGGTGGACACCCTGCCATATAAACATCGACAGGTATATACTGATCTATCCCCTGAACCACGTTATAGGTCCTGAAGACACCCCCCGTGCATGCACAATTTCCATAAGCGATCACCCACTTGGGTTCAGGCATTTGTTCATAAAGTCTTAGAACCATGGGAAGCATCTTCTTGGTTAAGGTGCCAGGAACAATGAGAAGATCAGCCTGTCTGGGTGAACCTCGATATACCTCAGCTCCAAAACGAGCGATGTCATGTCGAGCCGAAACAGTTACCATCATTTCTAGAGCACAACAGGCAAGACCGAAGGTCATGGGCCAGAGGGAATTTTTTCTTGACCAATTGAGGACCTTATCGAGGCAGGTTGTTACAATACCAAGATTGGCAAGATTTTTTTCTATTCCCATTCCAGCCCCCCCTTTCCCCACACATAGGCAAGCCCTAGCATGAGGATTATCACAAAGATAAGCATTTCCACCAGACCCAACATCCCAAGATGTTCATACAGAACCGCCCAAGGAAACATAAAAGCCACTTCCACATCGAAGATAATAAAAAGCATAGCAATGATGTAAAACTTAACAGGGAATCGTTCTCTAGCATGCCCTATGGGAATGTTACCACATTCATAGGGCATAAGTTTAGTATCGGATGGTTTTTGCTCTCCTATAAGGTGAGATAGAAGGAGAGTGACAAAAGCAAAACCAACCGATATAACCCCAAGAATTAAAATCGGAACATAGCTTTCAAGCATGGCGACCTCGACTTAATCCCAAAGATTTAATTCTGCGACACCCCGTAGCACTATAGCCAAGACATCATTTACTGAAACCATGCTGTTCTTGTCAAGTTATAACTGTGAAAAAAATCTCTTGCTTCTTTGGCAAGTTTTACCCGACCCCTAAAATCTTGCTATCTATAAATTTGACAAAATTAGACCTTGTGTTAACAAGCAAAACAACTAACAAAGGGGGATCTCCCGGATCGGGAGCCCCCTTAAGTGTTTCAAATTTTAATATTTGCTGAGAAATTCATCCATAATATCAACGCTTTTCTTTTCAATAACCAGATCAAACATCTTATCTTTTACGTCTCTAGGAAGAAGTTCGATACTTTTTGTTGTGGCGGAGTCAAATTTTGCCGTTGGAAATACTTTAAGAATCTTATCTTTCTGAGCATCGTTTGCATACACTCTAAGAACTTTTAGCCCGGCAAGCATTTCTTCGCAAAGGTTGGCAAGTCCAACGGCTTTAAGTTTTTCATAACGTTCTTCGTTAATCCAGATGTTAATTGGATATTTTTCCTCTGCCATGGTTATCTCCTCCTTAATTATCCCAGTGGTGGTATTGTAAATACCGGTGTTCTGTTCTGAAGATATTCATCTGTTACGAAGGGTGATCCAAACCCATACTTTTCAGCACATTCCATTACCAGATCAAACACTTCTGGTCGGAAGATCAATCTTGGCGGCTTAACTCCGTCGAGAATAATACTTCTTATAACCGTTCCGCTGAATTTCTGCCATTCTTTCTTGTGATTACACAGTCCTTCTGAAGTCACTTCACCACAGTGCGGACAATAGAGCCAGTTCATAGAATAAACTGGGGTAATGTTTAGCTCATTCTTTACACTTTCAAGCAAGTAATGAGCATCATAGGGTCCATAGTAGGTTCCCACACCAGCATGATCCCGGCCATACATATGATGAGTTAGTCCAAGATTGGTGCGGAGAATAGCATGGAATATAGCTTCCTTTGGTCCGGCGTATCTCATATCCCAGAAAGTAAGAGAGGTGAGGTGGTTGTGATCGCCAAAGTAACCTGATTTTCTAAGTTCGTCTTGGCAGAGAATAATCGCTTCGTCGATATAGTCACCCTTCCTCTTTTCACCGATAATAGCATTTACAAGAACTCCAACAATAGGTTTCTCAATGGAAAGTTCCCCATAGGTCTGGAGCCAGGCTCCCTTCATAAGCCATTCATGACCCGTGTGAGGCACGTTTCTTGTCTGGTGGGCCACAACACGAACCCATCCTTTTTCCTTAAAACGCTTTCTCATCTCAAGAGGGGGTATGAAGTAAGGTTCAAAAGGCGGGTTAATCTTCGGACGATTTATAAGAGTAATCTTCCCGCCTACAAACTTATCTTTGTAAGCATAAGTCCTTGCGCATCCAGGATGCTTATCGTCCGTTGTTCCATAGACCGCCTGACAGATGGTTTTTTTGTCGTATTCGTAAATTTCCTCAATTTCAAAAAGAGCCATGGGATTTCCCTGGTAGGTAAGAACCACGGAATCTCCCACTTTAATTCCGTAATCGGAAATTTCTGCATCAGAGAGGTCAAAAACTATCGGAATACTCCAGAGCACTCCGTTTGCAAGATGCATGTCCTTGCATATCCCGTCAACATCCGCCTTGCCCATAAAGCCTTCAAGAGGAGAGAAGAACCCGTAAGCAATTCCGATGACCTCATTTGCTATCTGGCTTCTAATTGGAATTTGCTTGAGTCCTTTAATTTTCTCCTTAGCCTGAGCAGGATCCATGATCCTTTCGACAATTTCTTTACCACCATGCCCTATTTCTGCCATGCCTTTCTCCTCCTAACCTAAGATTTCCAGTTTAACCAACATAACAACCTATCGCACAATTCCCACCCTTTAGGGGGCAGGATAAAATCCTAGATTTACAAATTATTGTGTAACTTATCACAATTTCCAATTCTGTCAACAGCTTTCTAATTTATGCCGCTACTTCTTCACCAACCTTTACTTCAGTTGTTTCCGCGCTCTGATCTTTCAGATAAGTCTCCTTAACTCTCATGAGAAAGATTACAATAGGTCTGTAGGCCAAATGAGCCCATTTCGCAAAGGGAACTTCCAAAACCAGCATGGGCACCGCCACCATGAGATGGATCACATAAAGAGCATAGGTAGCGAAGGGCCAGTCAAGAAGTCTTGCAAAGTGAATGAAAATACCCGTAAGGGTTGTCAATTCAAGTAGTATCAAGAACATCCAGTCTGTAGGATGGGAGTTTTTATAAGGCGGTTTACTCTTCTTCAAACGTCCAATTATCGCATAGGTGCATCCATAAAGTATAGCCGCTGTAGAATAATAACCAAGTAGACGTATGGGATGGAGAAGCTCATATTCGATGTGATCTCTCTGGAAAAGTCTTATCAGACCAACGACGAGCAGAAAAGCCGTGCTGTATCCTGTCATTATTAGTAAGTGAACGAGCCATTGTTTCTTGTCTTCACACTTTGAAAATTGCTTCTGGGTCAAGAAGTGAACGATCAATTCCCTAAATTGTTCTTTGTAATATCTAAAGGGTATCTTTCCTAAAAGATCTCCCATTATAAACTTTATGCATCGGTAGGCATTGCTAAGAAGCAGAAAAGAAAGAATTGCTGCCATAATAAGGTCAGCTATTTCTATCTTTTCCTTGGGCCAAAGAGAATTTATCCTCGCATGCTCCCAGTCAGGTTTTCCAGTGTTGAAAATTAAAAGACCTATCCCTACCAGAAGCGCCACGATAACTATAGCCGTAATTTCAAACCGTTCTGAGGTGTAAAACTTCTTGGAAAAACCCGTCCAGTCATACTGAGACGTAAGATAACGTCTCATGACCATCATCGTTTCCCCAGGATCTGCTCCTCTGGGGCATTTTTCAGAACAGGTTCCACAGTAATAGCAAAGCCATGGTTCCGGGCTTTTTAGAATCTTATCTTTAAGCCCAAGCTGAACATACTTCACGAGCTTCCTAGGAAAAGGGGTTTTACCTTCTGAAAGGGGACACACAGCAGTGCAATTCCCGCAGTGAAAACACTTGCTGGCATCTTTTAGCCCAAAGCTCTGAAGCTCTTTCATTAAGTTCGGGTCAACTTTAACGCTCATGCCAATTTCCTCCTTAAATAAATCGAGTCGCTTCTCATTTTCATAAGCGCAAGGGCACAATATCTTGCACCCTTGCACCGTTGTTTACTTAGAAGCCCTTATAAGGATTAGGTCCAATTTCTTGAATTCTTTCAGCAAATTCATCCAAGATCTTGGGTAACCTGTCATAATCGGAGATAGAAACCGTTTCGAAACGGACTCTATCTGATTCAAGAGCAAGGCGATCGAGAGTTTCCTTTATTTTACCAAGCCTTATATTCGCCAGCTCACTTCCTCTTATAAAGTGGCACTGATAATCGTCACCGTATTTACACCCTAACAGCAAGACTCCATCAATACCAGAGGACAAGGCATCAGCAATCCAGATAAGGTTCATCGATCCCAAACACCTAAGAGGAATTACTCTTACCCAGGGATTGTATTTCATATGGCGAACTCCAACCATATCAAGTGCCGGATAAGCATCATTTTCGCAGGCAAGCACTAAAATGCGGGGCTTTTCCTCATATTCATCAGGCACGTTGATGGCTTTAACCATATCACCGATCATACCCACAGAGTAGTTCTTAAAGGAGATGATACGTTCTGGACAGGCACCCATACAGATTCCGCAACGCCTACATCTTGTTGGCTGAGGAAGAGGATTAGCTTTCTCATCTTCATTGATCGCTCCAAAGGGACATTCGACCGTGCATCGCTTACACTGAGTACATCTTTGCATAAAGAATTCGGGAAAAGAGGTATCTCCAGCTCTGGGATGAACTGCCATCCCTTTATGAACAAGTTCAATACACTGGATAGCTTTCATAGCCGCTCCGGCTCCATCTTCAATGGCCGAAGCAACGCCCATGGGCCTTCTTACACAGCCTGTCGGATAAATACCGGTTCGTCTGCTTTCGTAGGGGAAACAAATAAAATGAGAATCGGGAAAGCCATATTTTAGGATGGGAACTTCGGGTCCCTGGCGATACTGAAGATTAAGAATGTCCGAGCTAAGGATGACATCAGTCGGAACAGCCTCTTCTTCTCCCTCTTTCTTTTCCGCTGCCAAGACATTTTCACCAAAGGATGTTGTGGGCACCATGCCGGTAGCCAGAACCACAAGATCCAGATCATCAATGATAACTTCATCACCTACTAAGTCCTCAAAACCTTTAACCGTAAGCCCCTGAACTCCCTTGCCCACTTCCGGGTTCTGGCACCTTACAAAAATAACTCCCTCTTCCTGAGCTTTACGATAGAGATCCTCGGACTGCCCTGGTGTTCTCATTTCCTTATAAACAATGAAAACATTAGCATCAGAGTTTTGACGTTTTACTTCGAGTGCTTGTTTAAGTGAAGCTATACAGCAAACAGTGGAACAATAGGGAAGATGCTCAGGATCTCTAGAACCGGCGCAAAGGATAAAAGCTACATTCTGAACTTCGCCACCATCTTTCGGGCGTTTTATCGCTCCCTGAGCTATCATTTCTTCAAATTCTACACCTGTCACCACATTAGGAAGACCATATCCCAACTTAGCGTTAAGTTTTGTGGGATCGTAAGGCACCCATCCCGTAGCCAGAACTATGGCTCCAAAACGATGATCTATAGTGGAACCATCCTTTAATATTGTCACATCAAACAATCCTGGACCGCCGACGGTGCTTCCAATTTTTGCTTCTGTATAAACCGTGATGTTTTCGTTATTCTGGACCTTTTGGATTATATCGTCAACGGGGTTGCTCTGAAGTCCTCTCTTGTAAGGAAAGGTAGCGATATTTTTGACTTTTTTCTGAAATCCACCAAGTTCTGCCGACTTTTCTACCAACGTAACCTTATATCCAGCATCTGCTGCGGCTAACGCTGCTGAAAGTCCTGATACTCCACCGCCTACAACCAAAACATCTTTGGACATTTCTGTATCGGGTTTATAAGGCTCAGGAAGTTCCATCCTGCCCACCTTAGTCAATCCCATTCGGAGATAATCTTCAGCCATCATTTGGGTGTTTTCATCACCTGGCGGCTGACTCCAGGCAACCTGCTCTCTAATGTTCACTCGGTCGACAATACATCCATCAAAGGAAAAAACATCATACATGACTCTAGGTGAACAAGCTGCAATAACAATCGCATTGACCCCTTCCTGTTCAATATCGTTTTTTATAACTTGAACGCCTTCCTTACTACAGAGCACTCCGTGGCTTCGGCAAACGGCAGCGTTATTTTCGCTTGCCACACTCGCCAACTGCTCAACATTTATGGCCTCTCCGATGCCACATCCCGAACATATATAAACACCAACCTTTTTTTCCATGGGACTACCTCCTTCTTGCAATCGACTTTATGGCTCGTATAGCCGCTGAAGTTCCATCCTGAACGGATTCAGCAACATTTAGAGGACTTCTCACACACCCGGCAGCGTAAATACCCGGTTGCACAACTGAACCTGGCAGGAATTGATAATCATCATAAGCCACGGGAAGAGGCATCGGTTCTACAGAAGTGCTAGGTTCCATACCCGTTGCTAAAACAACCAGGTCAAAAGGCATTTCAACGAGTTCTTCCGTCATAGTGTTTTCAACTCGAAGGATAAGTTGATCGGATGTTTCGCTCGGAAAGATCTTTGCCACCTTACCCTTGAAGAATATGACCTTATCATCCTTTTTAACCCTGAGGTAAAAATCTTCATAACGATCCGTTGCGCGGATATCGATATAGAATATGTAAATAGTAGCGTCTGGGATTTGTTCTCTAACGTAGGTGGCCTGTTTCATCGAAGCAAGGCAGCAAATACTTGAACAGAAAGGCAAGTGGTTTTCGTCTCTAGATCCCGCACATTGTATAAAAGCGACATTTTTTGGAGGTTGTCCCGTAGAGGGTCGAACTATACGGCCCTGGGTAGGTCCGTTATTTGCGGCCATCCGTTCCATCATGACATTGGTAATTACGTCAGGATAGACGCCGAATCCATAGGTATCAAGCTTTTTAGCATCATAAGGATTCCACCCGGTAGCCCAGACGACAGAACCGACTGAAAGTTTAATCGTTTTTGGCTCCATAGTAAGATCAATTGCATCGTAGGGGCATGACTCTTTCACTTTCTGAGCTTCAGAGCTTTGAACAAGAATGGGATCGATCACATATCTCATAGGGAAGGCCAGATCATGTGGCAAATAGGCTGCTTTTATTTTGTCCATACCGTAGTTGAATGGGTTGTCGATTTCAAGCGTGGTAGCTTCGGCACATTTTCCACAACAAGTGCATTTTTCGTTAACGTAGCGGGGCTTAATAAGCACGGTAACATCAAAATTACCTTCTTCCCCCGCAATAGATTCTACCTGAGCCAAAGTAAAAACGTGAATCCGGGGATTTTGTTTAATGCGGCGGAAGTTAATTTCCAGACCACAGTAAGGGGGACAGAGTTTTGGAAAATACTGGTTAAGCTGAGCCACTCTTCCCCCAAGGTATGGATTTTTCTCTACAAGATACACTTCGTAGCCTGCTTCTGCGGCTTCAATAGCGGCTGTCATTCCGCTCATTCCGCCGCCTACAACAAGAATACTTTGGTTTGTCGGGCCACTCATCATTTCCCTCCTCGAATTAGCTCAACACACGAAATCCTAGACATATATTTGGTTTTATCCAAGACACTGTAGCAACAACCTTTTCCTTTGAGGCTATACACAAACTTGAAACAACTATCATGTGCTTATATACACAAACAAATTCAAGGACGCAAACAAAAAGTGTGTGATAGAAGCTTGACAGATTGGAAAAAGAGTGGAAAGAAAAAATGTGTGAGAAAAAGAACACAAAGATGGAAATAACCAGGACGAATGACGAAAAGGATGGAGAACAATCATGAGTGAGAAAAAAGATCAAAAGAAGTGGACGGAATGGGTAATTAAGTTCGTTCTTTCGTGCGTGGCTGCTTTTCCTGTTTATGCCTTTTTCTACCTAACCTTCCCGGCTTCTATGTTTGCCTTCTATTTGATAACCGCTGGATTGATCATGGCTTTTGCGCCCTGGGACGATCTTAAGAAGAAGTTTCTTTCTTGAGTCCCTGTCGGGCAAGATAAATAAAAAAATCATAAAATCCGCCGCGTGAAGTCTTGCTTTTCATAAAAGCGGGATGACAGCGGCGGATAAGAAATAAAGGGGTGATTTTTTCTATAGAACAATTTTTTAACTTACTACGGCCGAAGCCAAAATGTCACTAGCTTGCAATATTGGGTTTTGGCATAGAAAAAAGAAAGCCATTGGCGTTCTGTGTAAAATGCCATTCTAAGGAAAATTATCATGGATAACCAACAGGGACAAAAAACGGGCTTACTGCAAATCCTTCGTCGTATATTCATCTCCGTTTCTATGCTGTGGATTGGATTTCTCATAATAGGCATTGTTACCGCTGTTGTTACATGGATCATTACTGGAGATGGAAAAGATCCCATTTTAAAGGGGGTCCCGACAAATCAAATTTCCCAACTCCGAAACATCCTCATAGGACTGGGCGTTATTGAAATCTTGATTGGCGCCTGGGTTAAAAATCGCTTTCTTCAATCAGCGCAAAAAGTGGAAACAACCGAGAAGGATAAAATTTTTTCTCTTATCGCAAAATTATATGCGCAGGCACATCTTGTTCCTGCATCTATGGCCCTTTCTGTTTCCTTTTATGCCTTAATTTTGGGGTTAGTAGGAGCCGACAAAAACTCCGTAACAATTCTTCTAATTATAAGCTTCTTCGGGTTATGGCTCTTCCAACCAAGAATGAAGCAACTTAAAGCCCTGATTGCTCAGATTATAGGTCCAGGTGGCCAAAGTTATCTCGATGGTTCATAGTGCTAATCCCTAATTTTTATGGTTATCTCAAAAATCAAAAAGTTTTTTAGGTCGCAAAACTCTGTCCAAGATTGACATATCTTTGAAAGATCGTTATAAGAAAGCGGCTTGCATTGTTACAAGGCTGACATCGTTTCAAAAGGAAATTTCATCAGAATCGTAAGGAGATTTGCCATGGCTGGAAAAAACGTTGTGGAAATTACGGATAAGAACTTTGAACAGGAAGTAAGCAAATCTGACATCCCAGTGCTGGTCGATTTTTGGGCTGCTTGGTGTGGTCCCTGTCGTGCCATTGCTCCAGTAATAGACGAGCTGGCAAATGAATATGCTGGAAAAATCAAAGTTGGCAAATGCAATGTTGATGAAAATCCGATTACGCCTTCTAGATATGGCATTAGGGCCATTCCTACTCTGATTTTTTTCAAAAATGGATCGGTAGTTGAGCAAATTACTGGAGCCGTGGCAAAGTCTCAAATAGCCGCGGTAATTGATAGAATTATTTCGTGAGATGAGAATACGCAAATTTAGAGCCTTCCCTGCTCCCTAGGCTTTTCACCCAAGTGGAGGAAATTTAAAGATGATTTATGATGTGGCAATTGTTGGAGCCGGACCTGCGGGTTGTGCCGCTGGCATGTATGCAGGGAGAGCTCGCCTCCGGGCGGTTGTAATAGAGCGGCTTTCCCCCGGAGGACAACTTCTTAACTATTCCAAAGTTGAAAATTACCCTGGATTTGCAGAAGGAATAGAGACTTTTGAGTTATCTGAGAGATTTGCAAAACATATGGAAATTTTTGGTGTAGAAAGGATAACCGCAACACTGGAAGGAATCGAAAATATACAGGAAAAGATAAAAAGGGTCGTAACATCAGCAGGTGTTATTGAAACTAAATCCATCATAATTGCTTCAGGGGCAACCCCAAAAAAGCTAAACGTCCCTGGAGAAAGGGAATTTACTGGAAAAGGGGTTTCATATTGTGCAGTCTGTGATGGACCTTTTTATCGGGGGCAGGATGTTGTTGTGGTAGGTGGAGGAGATTCGGCTCTTGAAGAAGCTCTTTATTTAACTCGCTTCGCTTCCAAGGTATTTCTGGTTCACAGACGTGACCAATTTCGAGCTGCCAAGATTCTTCAGGATCGTGTATCGGAGAGTGATAAAATCATCACGGTCATGAATACTACAGTGAACGAAATCAAGGGTGGAGGCGAAGGGGTTCAGAAAATATCTTTATTTGACAAAACAAATCAAAAGACTTACGAATTAGAAGCTCGAGGGGTTTTCATATTTGTAGGATTAGAACCTAACACATCCTTTATTCCTAAGGATATTAGGGTTGATGAACAGGGATTTATTATTACAGATGATAGGATGCAAACATCCGTTGAAGGAGTGTTTGCGGCTGGCGATGTAAGATCTAAGCCCTTAAGACAGATTGTTACGGCTGTAAGTGACGGAGCTGTGGCTGCTTTTTCAGCAAGCCAGTATGTAGAACATTTAGCTTAAGCCTTCCAAAATAAATGCGGTCATGTCTTATGATCGCAACTACTTGCAGGGATCACTATGATAAGACTTACAATTAAAGGGTGGATAGGGGTAAGCCTTTTGGCTATAATTATGACGATGTCTTACGGTTGCGGGACTGATATAGCAAGATTCTACTTTGAAGATCTCTTTGAATCTGGAAAATCTACTGAATCTTCCGCAGACCAGCTAGCATGGAAGGGGCTTGAAAGCTTTAGAAAGAAAAAATACGGAGAAGCTCAGAAGGCATTTCAGAAGCTGATAGAACAGTATCCATACAGCAAACATGTAATCCTGGCAGAACTAAAACTGGGCGATGCTTACTATCTCGATAAAAAATATGCTGAAGCAGCGGTTGCTTACGAGCAATTTGCAAGACTTCATCCTGGTCATGAAGCAGCTCCCTATGCTCTTTATCAACTTGGTATGAGTTACTTTAAGATGGGCGAAGATGTTGACAGAGATCATGAGCAACTAAACAAGGCTCTTTCTGTTTTCGAAAGACTTGCTAAAGCCTACGCTGGAACGCCCTATGCTGCGAAGGCAGCGACGCAAGCTTCTCTTTGTAAACAAAAATTAGCGGATTATGAACTCAAGGTAGCTACATTCTATTACAAACGTGGAAAATATACAGCTGCAAAGAAAAGACTGGAATATGCTCTGGCAAACTATCCATCTGAACTGGCTCAAATTAAAAGAATTCAAGAAGCTGAAGACATGCTTAAAAAATGTCGAGACAAAATAAACAAAGGAGCTGAACAACCAAGTTTTTGGACACGGATCGGCTTCTAAAGTTTTATCATCCTAAGTCCCCACATATTTCGGACCAAGCGATTAAACATTGCGTTATCCGAAAAAAATTAGTCCCATGGAAAGAGGAGGGAAACCATGGCTATTACAAAGCACGAAAAAGATGCCGAATTGGCTCAAGAACAGGAGATGATTATTGAATCTCCCCCTGCTGGTGGAGTCTTAAATCTGACAGAAATTAAACGTAAAAACATACAGAGTCTCATTCGTATTGCTCAGGAGTATGGCATCGAAGGCGCATCGTCAATGAGAAAGCAAGATCTTATTTTTTCAATCCTTCAAAGTCACGCTGAAAGGAATGGCATTATATACGGCGAAGGAGTGCTGGAAATCTTGACGGACGGATTCGGTTTTCTAAGAACTCAGGATTATAATTACCTTCCTGGTCCTGATGACATTTACGTCTCCCCATCACAAATAAGACGATTCAACTTAAGAACCGGTGATACTGTATCAGGTCAAGTGCGTCCCCCAAAAGACAATGAACGCTACTTTGCTCTATTGAAGGTCGAATCGATCAATTACGAACCTCCAGAGGTGGCAAAAGAAAAAATTCTATTTGACAACCTGACCCCAATATATCCAAACCAAAAAATCAAGCTTGAAACCGCTCCTGATAATTTCTCAACCAGAGTTATGGATATGTTAACACCAATAGGTTTTGGTCAGAGGGGCCTTATTGTTGCTCCCCCCAGGACAGGAAAAACAATGCTTCTTCAGAACATCGCTAATGCTATTGCTCGTAATCACCCAGAAGCTTATTTGATAGTCCTTCTGATTGACGAAAGGCCAGAAGAAGTTACCGATATGGAAAGAAATGTTCGAGCGGAAGTAGTAAGCTCAACTTTTGATGAACCTGCTCAGCGCCACGTTCAGGTAGCAGAAATGGTCATAGAAAAGGCAAAACGCCTTGTGGAACATAAACGGGATGTGGTCATTTTGCTAGATAGCATTACCAGGCTGGCAAGAGCATACAATACGGTAGTTCCTCCAAGCGGAAAGATTCTTTCGGGAGGTTTGGATTCTAACGCCCTTCATCGTCCAAAACGATTTTTTGGAGCAGCTCGTAATATCGAAGAAGGTGGAAGCCTAACCATCGTAGCCACTGCTCTCATCGATACAGGAAGTAGAATGGATGAAGTTATTTTTGAAGAATTCAAAGGTACCGGTAATATGGAGATTGTCCTGGACAGAAGGCTTGCCGACCGCCGTATCTTCCCTGCAATCGACATAAACAAATCTGGAACCAGAAAGGAAGAACTCCTGTTACCACCCAAGGACCTGAACAGAATATGGATACTCCGCAAACTTCTTTCACCTCTAAACCCTGTGGATGCAATGGAATTTCTTCTCGACAAAATGGCAGGAACCAGAAACAATGCAGAATTCCTCGCATCTATGAGCCAATAAAATCTTTTGCAGGATTAATCGAAGATGAACGCTCCAGTTGTAGCTATTGTAGGACGTCCAAATGTCGGAAAATCCACTTTGTTTAATAGACTTCTTGGAAAACGCAAAGCTGTGGTTGATGATAAGCCTGGTTTAACAGTGGATCGACTTTACAGTGAAGTGCAGTGGAAGGGACATCTATTTACCATCATAGATACGGCAGGACTTTCAATTCTGAAAGATTCTTCCCTGGTAGAAACCCTTACCAATCAAGTCATGTTCGCAATAGATGAGGCAAACCTGATTTTATTCGTGACTGATGGACAGAGCGGGCTCAATGAGGAAGATCAATTCATCGCCGATCTTCTTCGCAAATCTGGAAAGCCTTTTTTCCTTGTGGTTAACAAGATAGACAATCCCCGCAAGACGTCTCTGATTTTAGCGGAATTTTATAGCTTGGGCATAGATCATCCCTATCCGATAAGTGCTTTACATGGAACGGGCACAGAAGACCTATTGGATGACATCGTTAAATTTTTGCCTTTTTATCAAGAAGCGTCTGAATATAAAGATGATGAAACAAGTAAACCGATAAAAGTCACTATAGTTGGGCGTCCCAATGTTGGAAAATCGACCATGCTTAACAAGATTCTTGGGTTTCCCCGAGTCCATGTAAGTCCAGAACCTGGGACCACCAAAGATCCGGTAGAGGTAAGCTTCGAGCGAGGAGGACGTCATTTCTGCTTCGTCGATACAGCGGGTATAAGGCGAAAAGGACGCATTAAAGAAAGGCTTGAAAAGGTCTTCGTTGGAAAAGCCCTGGAAAGCATCAATCTCTCCGATATAGCCATACTCTTAATTGACGCTCAAGAGGGTCCCACGGATCAAGATTCCCATTTAGGAGGTTACATCCAACGAGCCGGAAAAGGTTGCATAATAGGAATCAACAAATGGGATACCTTAGTGGACAAGTCTCCGCAGGAAATCAAAAATTTTCTCGCTATAGTTAAGGAACATTTCAAATTCCTTGATTACGCTCCCATAATTCCCTGTTCGGCTCTTACGGGGAAAAATATCGCCAAGTTTTTTCCTACTATCGAAAAGGTATATCAACAATACACGACCCGTATAGGAACTGGAGTTCTTAACCGAGCTTTAGAAAAAATTGTTGAAAAGCATCAACCACCAGCTTCATCTGGAAGACAAATAAAATTTTACTATGTTACTCAGCCCGGCATAGCTCCACCCACTTTTGCCATTTTCTGCAACCGCCCAGAAGATGTTCATTTTTCTTATGAAAGATACCTTGAAAACCAGATAAGAAACACTTTCAAGCTCAGTCATACTCCTATAAAGATCATTTTAAGAAAGCGAGGCGAAAGCTCAAAAATTCTCAGTGCTTAATCGATCATGTAAGGAAAAAGATCTGTTTCGTCTCTTATACGCCCTTCTTGAACAAGTGCTGGAAGGGCTAGAAAAAATTCATACTGTAAGGTTTTGCTTCGCTTTTTTGCTCCAAGAGCGTAAATTTTGCACTTATTTGAAAGTTCCTTTATTACAGCCTGCCGCTGATTCGTTGATAACGGTTCATGCAAAAGGAGCTTAACCATCGCAAAGATTCGGAATCTATCAAGCGCCTTTATTGAACTGGAAAGTTGATCTTCGTGTCCACCTCGTTTGATCACGAGTTTATTCCTAACCAGCCCTACAGGATATTGGTAACCAATACGCAGCCACAAATCATAGTCCTCGCAGGCTGGGAGACGTTCATCAAAGAACCCCACGCTAGTAAAGATAGATCGATGAATCATGACAGCCGATGGACTTATAAGACACCGTTCAAGAAGCCTGTCAAAACAATATCCTTCGGGTTTTTCATGATATTTCCTGGGATTTAAATGAGTTCCTCGCCGAAGCCATAGTTCATCAGTTTGAGAGATCAGAATATGGGGATTTTCTAAACAAAACCGCCAGTGATGGAAAAGTTTATGTGGAAGCCACAGATCGTCAGAGTCCAAAAAGGCTATCCATTCCCCAGATGACAACATAATTCCATGATTTCTAGCAGAACTCACACCCCTATTATTTTGAAAGACATACTTTACTCTGCACCTAAAAGCTTCCATTATTTTGGGAGTTTCATCAGTTGAACCGTCATCTACGACAATAACTTCAAGTGGAACTACCCTTCGTTGGGAAAGAACCGATCGGACAGCTTCTTCAATAAACCTGGCGCGGTTAAAGGTTGTAATAACCACACTTACAGGAACAACGATAGATGGCATGCTCTATAGAAACAAAAGACCTATAAATCCAGGTATAATGAAACTTCCATCAATAAGTAGGTCGGTCATGGTGGAATCGGTTATTGTTCTTTTGCCAACAAACCGACTAACACAAAAGGCCAATACTCCCAGCGGCACAACGAAAAGATAGGCTGCTCGACTAAGTATTCCGATAGACGGTCCCAGAAAGAGCATCAAGAACAGAGCAAATATTCCAGCGAAAAGGTATTTTTTTGTCTTTTCCAGTCCCCAAACACCTACAAGAGTTCCCCGACCAATAACACGATCCCGTCGAGTTTCAATAAGATCCTGAATGAGATGTTTCATAAAAAGGGTGAGAAACGCAACCAGCCCCACAACAAATAATTCCAGAGGGTGAGAAAAAAGCTCTCTTCCAAAGGGCATAAGCACTGTCAGTGCAGTCCAAAAAAGGGCTTTTACTAAGTATCCCAAGCCCAGAAAAGATCGAAGATCGTCACCTGAGATAAGAAGAATGCTTCCGAGAATTACAGCTAAGGCAAAACCGGGCATTGCCCAGAGGTCAAGCCATACACATCCAGAAAAAATCATAGAGAGCGTAACGGCAAGACCGATAAGAAATTTTCTGTGTTTTACGAGAAAATTCGTCCATTGGGGATCATTAAAAAGCACTCCATCGTAAGAAAGATAGCAATAAAGAACTTGCATTGCAAAACACAGCAGTCCAGCAAGGAAAGCGACCATGAAACCTGGTCTAATTCCCAAAAGGAGACCGACAGCAAAAGTAAAAAAGAAACCCGTTAGAAAAGAAATACCCTGAGAATAAACAAGAACTTTGTATAGTTCACGAATGTAATCCTTTATGGAAGCTTTGCGATGTGAAATGGTTTCCAGAAAGCGAACAACATTTTCAATCATCCACTGCGGAGTTGAAGCTCCGGCTGATACCCCTACAACTCTGTAGCGTGACATTTCTTCCGGGTTTAGATCCTTTTCAGTTTCCACGTGGTAGGTCGGAACTCCTTCCATAAGAGCAACCTGAGCCAATCGCACAGTATTACCGCTGTGGTAACCCCCAACTATAACCATAGCATCTACCTTGCGAGCGAGCTGCCTTACTTCTTCCTGACGTTCGTGAGTAGCACCGCAGATGGTTTTCTTTATAACCCCTGATGGGTATTTCTGACGAAATCGTTTAACAACTTCTTCAAAGATTTCTTCATTTTGGGTTGTCTGAGCCACAAGAAGAACTTTTTCCCAGTCGTCTGGGAGTTTTTCAACATCGTCAGGGTGCTGAATGGCAATGCCCTTTCCTTCAGCATACCCCAAAAGTCCAATCACTTCGGCATGATCAGCATCTCCCACAATAACCGTGTGGTAACCTTTACGAGCATGCTGACGGATTACGGCTTGAACTCGAGCAACCCGCTTACAGGTGGCATTAATAACCTTGGTGGCTCTTTCGTAAATCTGGCGGCGAAGGTTGGGGGGAATACCGTGAGCTCTTATTACCACGGTCTTTCCTTCGCATTCTTCAGGAGAATTAACTTCTCGAACGCCTTTTTCTTTAAGAATTGCAAGAACCTGATGGTTATGAATCAGTGGCCCGTAGGTGCAGATGATCTCATCAGGTTTTCGACGCTTTACAGCATCAAGAGTTACATCAAGGGCATAACGAACGCCGTTACAAAAACCAGCCGTCTTCGCAACAATAACTTTCACCGGTCTTTACCTCACGATCTAAAAAGTTTATACCTTTGCTTGAATGTGCAACCGATTAGAAGCTTTAACGGTCATTTTTTAAACGTAGAGCGAAATGAATAGCAAGTTAAAACCTTTTGCGTGGGTGCTGGCTAGCATTAAAAGTGAACTGAAGCCTTTAATAGAAAGCAAGCAAGGAGAAGTTTATCCTTTTCATGGCCAGCAACTGTGGAAGCTGGAGTGTTCCAAAGGAAGGATTATATTACTTGCTACGACGGGCATTGGAAAAGCAAATGCTTCCTTTACTGTTGGCGCATTAGCTGAAAAATCCGATTATCCTGAAATTATTATAAACGTTGGTATCGCAGGCTGTTATGACTCTACCCCTGTCTCGATAGGGGATGTAGTGATTGTTACAGAATGTATAATGGGAGATGAAGGAGTCTGGCACGAAAAAGATTATATGTCATCTTACGACGCTATCGGCATCTCACCGCTGGAATCTATAGATGACGCCCTTTACGGCAGAATCGCTCTTAAATTTGAAAAAGTAGTAAAATTGCTTCCATCTGGGATTCATTACCAGGAAAGAGTTCTTCAGGACAAAACAGAGCGTCTAGATCTAAGGGAAGAACCAGCTAGGGCTTTCAGGGTTTGGTATGGATCAAGTTGCTCTGTGGGGCTTGCAAGCGGGTCGCCAGAAGTTGCTTTATTTCGTCAAAAAACCTATGGAGCCTGGATTGAGGAAATGGAAGTTTCGGCTATTGCTCTGGCTGCGCTAAGAATGGGAATTCCTATTGTCGCCATTAGAGGCGTAAGCAACAGAGTCGGTGAGAGAGACAAGTCACTGTGGCAGATGGATAGAGCTATCTCTAACGCATGTAGTTGCGTAATAAAAATCCTTCAAAGCGGTTTGACTGATGATGGTCTTGAATAACCGAGAAATCCATGAGAACATCTAGCGAAACTGAAATTTAAGGAGTGATATGATGAAAACCAAGCTAGCCATAGGTTTCTCGCCCTGCCCTAATGATACTTTTATATTTTGCGATCTTGTAAATGGAAAGATTTCGGATTTGCCCTTTAATATAGAATATGTCATTGCAGACGTTGAGCAACTTAACAGGATGGCACAGGATAAAAGGCTCGATGTGGTGAAAACATCCGTAGCATCTTACCCTAATCTATCTCACGAATACGCCATACTTACATCTGGAGGAGCATTAACCTGGAAGGATGGGCCAATTGTTGTATCAAAGCAACCGCTATCCATGGAAGAATTTCGCCATACATCGATAGCTATTCCCGGAAAAGGCACAACAGCCGCTATGCTCCTGGACATTTTTAATTTGCATGAAGGGCCCAGACATGAGATGCTCTTTAGCGACATTATGCCTGCCGTTAGAGATGGCTTTGTGAATGCTGGTGTAGTTATCCACGAAGGCCGATGGACATATCAGTCCTACGGGCTGGTAAAAATTTTAGACCTTGGAGAGCTATGGAATAAAACCTTTGAAGTTCCTTTACCTCTGGGCATTATTGCTATCAAGCGGACGTTATTAACCAAAGGCTATGGTCAATTAATCAACGAAGCTCTGAGAAACAGCATTTTATATGCCAGATCTCACAGAAGCGAAGTTTATCATTTTATAGAAAAATACGCGAGCGAAATGGGAAAAGATATTGTTGATAAACACATAGACGCTTTTGTAAATGAATTCTCGGAAGATCTCGGGATCATCGGGAGGCGAGCTGTTTATCGCTTTGTTGAAGAAGCGACAAAGAACAAAAAGATTCGCAAGCCTACAACGCTTTTCTGGGATGAAACAAGAATTGATAACAGACACTGTGAGGTGTAAGACATGGCGAAAAAAACTCTGCTGGAACAGGTTTTTCTATTCCCCTTTTCTCACTTGCCTGATTCTTACTACCGCTTTCTTGAACTAACTCTTCCTTCTATGCAGGTGCTCGGTTTTATCAGGCCCCCCTACTGTCCTCCCTGGGACAAAGGCATGATTTCAGTTCATTCTCTTTCGTTAGACCAACACAAAATGGATCTTCTTCATAATATTTACAAAGGATATCAGGAATTCGCCAGAATTCATGGAGAAAAACACATCCTGGAAACAATTTCCCTTGCTAAAGTTGAGGAAGAATTAGCTGAAACAAGAACTCGCTTACGTTCAGCCCTCAAAGGCTATGAAACAGGATCTTCAGATCCTGGGTGGAACTTTATTGTCGAGTCAATAATCTTTTTGGAACTAGCTCGAGATCTCGATGAAAAAGACATTGAAGTAGATAATGATCTTTTCAAGGTAAAAGATCTTGAGGATCAATTCAGGGCATCTCTTGGCTTGGAAAGCGATGAAGATTTTGAAGATGTGGAGGAGGCTGTTCGCATTGCCGCTGAAGAACTTCCCAGAAGAAGTTACTTTGGCTATCTCACCAGAATGCGCACAGTTCAATGGCTAAGAATGTATTTTGCCAATCTCTCTTTTTATGTCCGTCGATGTCACATTGACGAAGGAAGAATTACAAAGCTCGGAAAGCAACTTCCCATACTGCTTTGCATATCCAGGGATGTAGCAGAAGAATTGATAGATCCGGTCAGAACAAAGGAAGAGCGCGGCGGTTTTACCTGGTTTCCAGAAATTATAACCCTTGTGGATGTTCCTAATATTTTTGAAGGCATAAGAGACAAAAGATATGCTGAAATCAGCAGTTCTGTAGGAAGCCACATTGTCGAATTGTGGACGGCTCTGCAGGATTATATTGATCAACCCCAGGAACATAAGTCACTGATCATTGATGTGGCATCCAGAATAAACAGTATTTTTAATCAAGTCGTCGCATATGACAAACCGTCAATCCCATCCAGGTTCAAATTATCGGTTATATTCCACCCAACCTTTGACATCCTGAAAGCGTGGCAAATTCTGGACGATTCAGGCTATCGATTTCTAATGGAGACTCAGGGGCTTCCTCAAGCAGAATCTTTACCTATGCTTGTTTTTGAAGAAGTGCCAAATCTTTAGGCACTGGTTAGGAGAACAAAAAGCATGGAAGCTACATACATGGAAGATATTGCACAAATAATTGGTAAAAAATTCGGGCTTTCAGAAGAAACCATCAATACCCTATCAACCTATCTTTTCCATTTCAATATGCCTCTTATGGATGCATTAGAAAGAGTTGGAATTAGAGACGAAGAAACAGTTTTATCGATGCTGTCAGATGCATACGGACTTAAGGTTCTTAAAAGCAGTGAGTATCCCGAACGACCTGTGCTTTTTGACGGCATCTCGGTTGATTTTCTTCGTTATCACTCAGTAATTCCTCTTTCATATGATGATTCTAGCGTAGCCATAATTATGAACGACCCCTGGGATCTCGCTCCACTCGAAGTACTCGAACGATATTTCGCCGACATTCCCGTTCGGTATTATCTAGGGCATCGGGATGAAATAAGAACAGCAATAGATCGCCTTTACGGATCAGAAATGACCGAATCCGGAGAAAGAAAAATCCTTGAAGGAACAGTCGGCGATTCGATTGAGCTTTATGAAGACGATCTGGAACGGCTCCGCGGGATGGCTCAGGAAGCACCCGTAGTGAGGCTTGTAAATGTTCTCATTACGAGAGCTCTTGATATGCGCGCATCGGATATTCATTTTGAACCGACCGAAAAGGCATTCAAGGTAAGATGCCGTATAGACGGCGTTTTATACGAACTGGACTCACCCCCTAAAAACATGCAACCGGCTATAATTAGTCGCCTTAAGCTCATGGCAAATATGGATATCGCCGAAAGAAGGCTTCCCCAGGATGGGCGAATCAAATTAAGATTTGGTTACAGAGATGTGGACATTCGAGTCTCCACAGCTCCAACCATTTACGGTGAAAGTGTGGTTTTAAGGCTTCTTTCTCAAGAAGCCGTTGAATATGACCTTGAACGCCTTGGCATGGCTAAAGAACATCTGGATGTAATATATGAACTCATAGAACGTCCTTTCGGAATGATTTTAGTAACAGGTCCCACAGGATCTGGAAAAACCACCACTCTTTACGCTGTGCTCAGAAGACTGAACAAATCTACGAAAAAGATTATAACCGTTGAAGACCCGGTGGAATACCAGATAGACGGCATTAATCAGATCCAGGTTAAGCCGCAGATAAACCTAACCTTTGCAAATGCTCTTAGATCTCTCGTGCGTCAGGACCCAGATGTGTTGCTAATCGGGGAAATTCGAGATCATGAAACGGCAGATATTGCTATCGAGTCGGCTCTTACGGGACACCTTGTTTTTTCAACTCTTCACACAAATGATGCTCCAGGAGCTATCACAAGACTTCGAGATTTAGGGATTGAATCCTTCCTGATAGCAGATTCTCTACTTGCCGTGATGGCTCAGAGATTGGTAAGAGTGCTTTGTCCATACTGTAAACAGCCCTATAAAGCCAGCAGGGAAGACATACAAGCGTTAAGCAAATGGACTGAAAACCTTTCAGAAGATATTACTCTCTGGCGTCACGTCGGATGCAAAGAATGCGGCTTTACGGGATTTCGCGGACGAGAAGGCATTTACGAACTCTTTCCCATAAAAGATGAAATACGATCCGCAATTGTGGCGGGTCAGGAAGCTACTCAGCTTGCAAAACTTGCTAGAAAATACGGATACCATCCTTTGATATTTCACGGATTTCAAAAGGTTCTTGATGGTGTAACAACCATATCAGAGGTGCTTAGAGTTACAAGTCTGTTTTAGGGAGCGTTAGAAAAAGAGCTATGGGATTTTTTGCCTATAGAGCCATTGATTCGTCGGGTGTAACTGCAAAGGGAATTATAGAAGCATCAACGGCAGAAGAAGCGGCTAAAAAGCTCCGTAGTAACCGGCTTTATCCGACAAAGATAGAACCTGTCGGTAGAGGCAGAACCCGCCGTAGAATTCCCGATGAAGTAATCATAGGATTCTGTAGAGACCTTGCTGATCTACTTGCGGCAGGACTTCCAATTGATCGTAGCTTAAATTTGCTGGCTGGCCAGGAACATAATCAAGAATTCAAGAGAATCCTTGTGGATATTGGTCGAAATGTCCAGGAAGGAAAGCCTCTCTCCGATGCTGTAGAAAGTCAGGAGGATGTCTTCGGGTCGCTGGTCGGACATATGGTAAGAGCAGGCGAAGCAAGTGGAGCGCTCGAAGCCGTCCTTCGCCGACTTGGCGAATATTTAGAACGAAGAAGAGCTTTCAAACAGAGTCTTCTCTCGGCATCTATATACCCTTTGCTACTTCTCAGCATGAGCTTCCTTTCTATGGTGGTGCTCCTTGTGTATGTAATTCCGAGATTTGCTAGGATCTTCGAAGATCTTCAGCAGGGCGTGCCATTTGTAACCAGAGTTCTTCTAAAGGCCGGGACAATGCTGGAACACTACGGATGGATTATACCCATAGCGCTAATTGGCTTATTCTTTGCCGTAAGAAGCCTTCATCTAAGCGTTGAAGGAAGAAAACAGCTTGATGGATTGCTCATGAAAATTCCTCTTATAAAACGATTGCTACTTTACACCAATTTGTCCCGATTCTTTCTTGCTATGGGCACAATGGTGCGAGCAGGAGTTCCTCTTCTGAGAGCAATCGCTCTGGCTCGCAACGTGGTTGAAAATGCAGTCATCAAGACCGAACTATCCCCGCTTTACGATAACGTAAAAGCCGGAAAACCCGTAAGTAGCGTCTTTGCTGGTAAAGAGATCTTTCCTTCACGCATTGCTCCCATGCTACGAGTAGGTGAAGAAAAGGGGGAGCTGGGGGAAACGCTCCTGGCTTTAGGTTCATACTTTGAACAAGAGACAGAAAAAATCCTTCGCCGACTCATAACTTTATTGGAGCCGGCGGTCATTATCGGGACAGGTTTGGTTATTGGAGCGATGGTGTTAAGCATGTTTTCTGCTATTGTTAGTGTGAGCGACATAAAGTTCTAGGATTATTTGTGATGATAAATAGTTTTGCCAGGACTTCGCGAGATCAAAAAGCCTTCACCTTCGTTGAATTGATTGTTGTGCTTTTGATTATCTCTCTCGCCATTGCTATAGTCGCTCCCAAAATAGTTGTGGGTAGCCGTCAGATGCAGGAACGAGAATTTGTCATAACGGTTCAGAGCCTTTTGGAACGCGCTAGAACCAGAGCCATGGTATCTGGATACCCAACTGTGATCTGGCTTGATGGCGAAAACCGCCAGTTAATACTTAAACCCGAATTGGTGGAAATCCCCAGGAATGTGGATATATACGGACAGGGACTCACAGAAACTGGAGATGGATATTATCTGACCTTTTTCCCGGATGGCACATCTTCAGCTCACAAGCTGGAGGTCGTCTTTGACGGTTCAAGAAGAATTTTTATTGAACTGAATCCCATTTCAGGATCCATTTACTGGTATGAAATCCAGGATTAAGCGGGTTAGTTCACTTAGCTCCCAGGGTTTTACCCTGATTGAAGTGCTTGTGTCGCTTCTCATTGCCACGATCCTTATTGGAAGTGCTATGGCTTTAGTTGGCGTTTCAATGAAAAACGTTCGGCACATGGACAGAATTAGAACTGCTTCCCCTATTCTGGATGCTGCTGCTCAGGAAATCATACGAGATCCTAGCAAAGCTCTTACGACTCCTATAATCCTTAAAGACTTTCCCGGTGAACCCTCTGTCTCGGTTGAAGTCCAACCAGTAGAAGATCCTGCAGTAACTGCCAAACTATATAGAATCACTCTTCACTACGGAGGTGAAACACTTGCTTTTAGCATTATTGTCAGCGAAAAAGCTCAGACTCCCTAAAGGTTTTACTCTTATGGAAGTTGTTATAGCTATCACCGTTGGAGCAATGGTTATGGGAATTCTATCTGTCGCCCTTTCGTTATCGGTGCGGACCTGGGAACAGTCAAAAAAGCCACTTAAAAACGAACTTGATGATCTTATGGAACTTTTTTCTACTCAGATCATTTTCCTGAATCAGTCACCTTTACCCTATCGTGGAGGCAATGCACCGCTTTTCCTGGGAAAGAAGAATGAAATCTTCTTTGCTACAAACTTTTCTCCCATTGGACGCTCCATGAACTGTCCGGTCATGGTTCACTACCGTTTTGATGAGGAAAAGCAGACCCTTACTTATCGTCAGGTGATTATTCCCGGGAATATTCCTGAAGGTTCAACCCTGATAGATGATTTCATAGCCATGCAGGAAAATGCTGAAGCTCTGATAACCATTCCTTCAGTAAGAGCTTTTAATCTTAAATATTTTGAGCAGATAGATGGACAGGCTTTGGAAAAGTGGGATAAACCAGGCTCGATACCATTCAAAATTCTAGTGGAAGTGCAAACATCTGAAGGCGAAAAAATGCTAGTTAGAAGTTCCTACCCCAACCTTTTTGGAAACCTTAGCCCAGCATCCACCCATCAAACACCAACTAAATCTGGAAAGAAATAATGGTCTCGAGAAATAACAAAGGGATTATCATTATAGCCTGTCTCTGGATATGTGCTTTAGTGCTATGGCTTTCTCTAAATGCCGCTCTTTTATTTCGCTATCGTTTCGCTGACAGTGCCAATTCTGCTTTGAAAACCATCGGTTTTTACGCAGCCGTTGGGGGAATATATGAAGTAATTGCCCGTATGCCTGCTTCTACTCCCGAAATGGCTCTCGACTCCAAGAATGTAGAACCTTGGAAACCTGACGGCACTGTCCACGTCATAAAATATGACCGATGCAGAGTGCTAGTAAGAGCAGAGGATGAACTAAACAAGGTAAACATAAATGTGGTTTCGTCAGAGGATCTGGTAAAAATATTTCAAGAGCATCTTAAAATAGAAAATTTTTCATCCCTTTCGGTATCTCAACTTGCCGATAGGATTCTTGATTTTATAGATCCTGACGATTACAAGCGAGATCAAGGGGCGGAAAAAGACTTCTATGAGAAAGCCGGGCTCGGGTATTTACCATACAACAAACATCTTACTGCCATAGAAACCGTTCTCCTAGTGCCAGGCATGTCCTGGAAAATATTTTGGGGCCCAAGGGGAAGTGAAACATCCTTCTTGCCATCCCAAACATCCTTCTTTTCTTTATTCACGGTATATGGTAGCAAAAAAGGCCTGGAAGCGGAAACCGAAGAAGCGAAGGACAAAAAGGCGGAAGAGCAGGTGTGGAAACCGGGGGGGCTTTACAGAATTGTAGCAGGAGCAGATTGTGGGGGTAACCGTAGAGTGGTGGTTTATACTGTGGTAAAATACAATCCTGGGCAGGATCCTTATTATCAGATTCAATATATGAAGGAACTGCTGTAGATGCTTGGAACCTTTAAAGTTGCGAAAAACCTGGTTGCTATTTACCCGATCGGCACCAAAACACTAATTACTACAGCCGAAAGGAAAAGGCGTAAATGGAATATCACATCCATTGAGTCTCGCCATGAAGAAGCTTCAGAAAGCTGGATTGATCTTATCGCCAAGATCATAGCGAGCGTGCCTAATCCGCAGCGGACTTATTTAATGCTCATACTTCCAAGGTCTGAATACTTTTTTACAAAAGCGATTTATCCAAAACACCTTGAAGATAATATCGATAAAGTTCTTGCTTATAATCAGAGTGAACATGTTTTCTTCAAAAATGGCTGTGCTGTCCTTTCGACAAGTGCCGCAACAGAAGCTGAATCTATTATTGCTGCTCTTTACTGGGTTAAGAAATCTTTGCTGGAACATCTATCCCAAGAAGTCGAAAAATTTGAGGATTTTTTGGTAATTCCAGATGCGATAATCCTGTCGGAGGGGTTAATTTTTAGCGCAGACTATGTTCCATCGCCCAACGGATCTTTTTGGGGACTTTTTCCTAATGGCGAAAACATTCATGCAATCCACCTTATTAAAGGCCAGGGTGTCACAGAATCGATTACGGTAACCCCTCAAAAAAGCTTTCTCTGGGAGATACTCAAAAAGAAACTCCAAAAAAGCCAAATCATATTTTGTTCGGAATCGCTCGATCTGGAAAAACTTATATCTATGGAAATAGGAAACCGAGAAGAAATCGGTAGTGAAGAACATCCAGAAGGCGCACTCTCTGAAGAGCAGAGTTTTCCAGAAAAGGTTTCAGGCAAGCCACAACTTTCCTCCGTTGCTATCGAAGAAATCATCCACCATGGACTCTCTAAAATACTGGATAATTCTCTGGTTCGAGGTTTTGATCATTCACTACGAGTAAATCTACCTAAAGTGCCGCGGTGGTGCTACGGTCTCCTGGCCATTTTTCTGCTCTACGTCCTATTTTCAGGCTATATGATTTTTGAGAAAAACCACCTAAGAGTCAAACTAGCTCAGGTTAAAAAAGAAAGAATTGCCCTGGAAGAACAGTGGAAGCCCATTGAACAGCAGATAAAAACTGTGGAGCAAATGGAACAGGATAAGAAAAATCTCGAGACCTTAACAACTCAGGTAATTCCGATACGAGAATTTATGGAAGTTCTTTCCACAAAAACCCCTAAAGACACTTGGATAAACAATTTCATACTGACTCAGGGAAACAAAGTAATTCTCCGTGGGGACAGCAAGTCAGCCGTGCAATATATGGGAGAGCTTTCCAAAATACCGGGATTTACAAATGTCAAGTTTATTTCTCCCGTGCGTAAGGACTCCGGGTCGGACAAGGAATTTTTTAACATAGAAATTACAGTAGATTGGGATGCTTTCAGAAAGGCACAGCAGGCGCAATGAATACTGCAAGAGTGTGGACAAGCAAGCTAAAGGGTTTTAACTTAAGCGTTGCTAAAGACGTCCGGTTCTGGAGACGTAACAAGAAGGCCGTTTTAGTTATAGCAGGTTTTATTCTAGGACTTATTATAGTTCATATATTGATTGTTTCCCCCATAGTAGAGCAAGTAAGGGAATTTAGAGCCAGACTCGCTCAGGAACGGCAGGTAGCTGAAAAATATAGAAAAAAACTATCAGAATCGGAACAACTCAAGGATCGGCTAGCCAAAAGCCATCAAGAATTGGAAGCTATTAAAAGCAAGCTTTTCCCGAGCAATGATCCATACCAATTTGCTTCAAAACTTGAGGAAGCACTTTCCACTGGTGATAGAAAAGATGTGGTAATAAAAAGTTACCAGATAACGTCATCCAGAGAGCTGGGGCTTTATCAAGAAGTGCAATACTCTTTTTCACTTGACGCAAACATTTATGGCTTGTCTCAATTTTTAAGCTGGTTAAGTAATTATCCCACTTCGGTTCGCGCTGGAGAAGTAAACATTCGTTATGCACCAAAAGGGGGTAAAGATAGTTCAACGGATTTAATTATCAACCTGAATTTAACTGTTCTCATGCAGAAAAAAGGATAGAGCCATGACTGTAAAGAGATACGTCAAATACGGAATGTGTCTAATTATCCTGGTATCTTTCGGATTTCTTGGAGGATGTGCTTCAATGGGGGGCAAAAAAGAAAAAGCTCCTTCCATAATCCCACAAGGGCTTAGAGATGCCGCAAGACAAGCCTATTCACCTTCACAATCCCTCCCGGCTCAGCCGCAACCATCATCACAAGAAACAATCCCAGGAAAAGGCTTAGCAGAAAAATCTAAGGAGGGCGAGGAATCTCGCCAAGAAGCCCAAAAAGAAGCGGAAACTATCAAATTCCCCGAACAAAAGCCAAAAATTAAATACGGAGTATTAGCTCCAAAAGGAGCTCCCCAAAAACAGCCTGTTGGTATTCCTAAAGGCGAAGAAAAGCAAAAACTTGTTTTGAATTTCGACAAAGCCGATATAGCCGAAGTAACTCAGCAGATTTTTGCTCAATATCTGGGGCTGAACTATGTTCTCGACCCAACTATTAAAATTCCTCTTAGTTTTTATCTCGAAGGAACATATAGCCTGGACGAACTTTTTAGGTTTATCACTGAAGTATATTGGGCTCATGGTATAGACGTACTAGAACGAAACGGCATATATTACATACAACCGTTTAATCGCACTACAGCCACCAGAGCAAGACTTTTAAGACCTGAGGAAATAAGGTCAGATAGTGGACCTCGGCCAGGATTATGTATATATCGGCTGCAATATCTTACAGCCGAAAGAGCTCAAAATATCATTCGCACACTTCTTACTCCCAATCGTCCTTTAATTGCTGATCCGGTCACAAACACGGTCATTTTTGTTGATGCCATGGACAACATCAGGACCATCGTTGACATACTGCATACAATGGATACCAACATATTGAAAGATATGGGGGTTGAAGTTATTCAGCTAGAACACCTCAGTCCAAAGGAAATCACTGATGCGTTTGACAAGGTAATCCAAAAGATTAATCCCGCTTACAAAGACATGGTTTCCAGAAACCTGGTTGTCTTTCCGCTGGAGCGAGTAAGTTCGCTGATGGTCATATCTTCTGATCCTAGTTTACTTAAGACTGCGAAAGAATGGATAAAATCGCTTGATGTTGAAGGGCGAGATTCAGGAGAGCAGTTTTACGTTTATTTTGTAAAAAATGGTCTGGCAAAAAATATTGTGAGTATCTTGAGGGAGCTGTTCACGGGGAAAAAGGATACGACATCCCAGCATCTGCCTCAAAAAGCCGTATCTGCTGAAGAAAAACCTGCTTCTGGGAAATCAGGCACCACACAGGAGCAACAGACTCAGACAGCAACTACTGGGGGAGTTTCGTCACTGGGAATTAAACTTACGGGAGAAGTATCCATTATGGCTGATGAAACAAATAACGCTATCATTGTCAAAGCAACTCCTATGGACTACGCCAAGATCAAGCGAGTCATTGAAGAAATAGACATTCTACCCAGAGCGGTTCTGATTGAAATGCTTATCGCCGAGATTACTCTCACCGACGAGACTCAGTATGGTGTGGAATGGTTCCTCAAAAACAAAGGCATGAACATAGGAGGAAAGAAAGGAACATATAGTTTGGTTCAGAATTACGGGACTCAATTTAACAGAAACTTTGATCTAGGGACGGCAACATCCCAGGGTATAAGCTTTTTCTGGGGCACATTGAGAGGAGATATTGCTTCGCTTATAAACCTTTTGTCTTCCCTTAGCCATTTTAATGTCTTATCCGCACCAACCATACTTGCTACCGATAACCAGAAGGCCAGTATCACCGTAGGTGGTAAAACACCAATCATAAGCCAGCAATCAGTTGAAACAACCGGCACAACCCTCATAAATACCGTGCAGTATGTAGATACCGGTATTATTCTTAATGTCACCCCTCATATAAATGCTGGCGGAATTGTAAGAATGGAAGTTGAACAAACTATTCGCGATGCTGTGAAAAATACTGTCTCAGGAATTGACTCCCCTGCTTTTACAGAGCGAAAAATAACCACTAACTTATTAGCAAAGGATGGAAATACGGTTGTAATTGGAGGAATCATCCAGGAAAAGAGCAATACAGCTAGATCGGGAGTGCCCATTTTAAGCAAAATCCCTTATTTCGGATCAGTTTTTTCTTCTACAGACAGGTCAAAGGAACGAACAGAGTTGTTGGTGGCCATTACTCCCCATGTAATTGATCATGCTGGAAATGATGCTTCAACTGAATTCCTGCAGAAGCTTAATCTTTTAAGAGCAATTATGTCAGAACCTTCACCTTCAGGAACTGAGGCAACAACTCCAGGTCAATTGCCTCCACCCGCTTCATCTCAACAACCATCCGGAGAACCAAAGAAAACAGGCGGCTCAAAATGATTCTACAAAACAAAAGATGTTTGTGGAGGTAACTAACGATCGGCAAAACCTTTTACAAACATCTTTCAACCAAGACTCTCACAACAGTGTCCCTGAGGTATATTTTCGGAAAGCATTAGAAGTTTCGTGCTAACCAAACTATATTGTATATTTTCTTGAGGGAGTTGAAATTCCTAGTTTTCTGTGGAAGTTCTCCTATTGTTAACCTAAAAAGGAACTGTATTTCAGAATCATTCAATCATATCCATTGATATCAGAGGAGGTTTTCTTAGCATGGATGGGAACAATCATGTATTCTGTAGGAATTTAAGAAAACAGTATCCTGTAGTGGATCGCGGTGAAGGCGTTTATGTCTGGGATAAAGAGGGAAAACGCTACATTGATGGCTCTGGTGGAGCCTGTGTTGTCAGTATTGGTCATGGCGTCAAGGAAATAATTGAAGCCATGAAAAAACAGGCTGAAAAGATCTCTTTTGCCCACGGTAGTCATTTCTTAAGCGAAGCTGCAAAAGATTGTGCAGAGAGGCTTTGTCGGTTCGCACCAGATCGTTCTCTTAACAAGGTTTATTTTGTCTCGGGAGGATCTGAGGCTGTAGAAACCGCTGTAAAAATCGTCAGACAGTATTGGGTAGAATTGGGCAGACCCGAAAAATACAAGATCATAAGCAGATGGATAAGTTTTCACGGAAATACAACAGGGGCACTTTCTTTAGGGGGACATACGGGTAGAAGGAACCCTTACCTGCCCCTTTTCCTGCACACTCCCCACATAGAACCCTGCTACTGCTACAGGTGTCCCTTCTACAGGACGCCTGATAACTGTAATCTGGAGTGCGCAGATCAGCTGGAGAGAACCATAAAATACGAGGGACCGGAATCTGTAGCGGCTTTTATCGCGGAACCGGTGGTCGGTGCCACTGCGGGCGTTCTAATTCCAAGGGACGGCTACTGGGAGAAAATCAAAGACATCTGCGATAAATACGACGTAAAAATTATAGCAGACGAAGTTATGACGGGCTTAGGAAGGACGGGAAAGAATTTCTGTCTGGACCACTGGGGAGTGGTGCCAGACATCATAGTAGTAGCGAAGGGTTTGAGTTCTGGTTATACTCCCCTTGGAGCTGTAATCGTTAAGGAAGAAATATACGACACCATAAAAAACGGATCCGGTAATTTTATTCACGGTCATACTTATGGACAAAACCCTCTCTCTGCGGCTGTAGGCGCTGCCGTGTTGAAATATATTGAAGATCATAGTCTTGTTAATAGATCCTTTGAGATGGGGAAATATTTTTTAGAACGATTGGAAAAACTTGAAAAATATCCTTTAGTTGGTGATATAAGGGGATTGGGACTATTTGTCGGAATTGAGTTCGTAAGAGACAAAACTACCAGGGAACCCTTCAACCCATCTTTGAAAATAAGTGCCAGGATAGGAGAAGAAAGTTTTAAAAGAGGGCTAATAACCTATCCTGGATCCGGTGGCGCTGATGGAATAAGAGGCGATCACATTCTTCTTGCTCCCCCATTCATAATAAACCGCGAACAGATTGATGAAATCGTTGAAATACTGGACGAGTCTATAGAGGCGGTCAGTCGTTCATTATAAAAACGTGAACCCTTAAAAAAAGGAGAAGGTTATGAAGAGGATACTATTTTTAGCAGTGGCAGTTTTGATGCTTTTAGGAACAGTGGCCGGTGCAGCCGAAAATCAGCCGAAGACCAAATTCATTACTATAGGAACAGGGGGCATTACCGGCGTTTATTATCCCACGGGAGGGGCTATTTGCCAGATGTTAAATAAGAAAAAGGATACTTACGGTATTCGCTGTACCGTAGAATCCACTGGCGGGTCTGTATTCAACATAAACGCTGTCCTTGCTGGCGACATCGATTTCGGCATAGCGCAGTCAGACCGTCAATACCAGGCTCTTCAGGGACTTGCAGAATGGAAGGAAAAGGGACCTCAAAAGGATCTTAGAGCCGTCTTTAGTCTTCACAGTGAGGCGGTTACTCTGGTAGCGGCAGAAGATGCCGGCATAAAGACAGTGGCTGATCTTAAAGGCAAGAGAGTTAACATCGGCAATCCTGGCTCGGGTCAGCTTCAAAACTCTATAGATATTCTCACAGCTGCTGGAATTAACTGGGAAAAGGATATAAAAGCAGAGCAGGCAAAGGCTTCGGAAGCTCCATCCCTTCTCCAGGATGGTCGCATTGATGCCTTTTTCTATACGGTGGGTCATCCAAGTGGAGCGATAAAGGAGGCTACCGCCGGAGCCCGTAAGTGTCGCATAGTATCCGTGGAAAACTCCGTGATGGAAGCCGTTATCAAGCAATTTCCATACTATTCAAAAACCGTCATTCCCGCCAGTATGTATCCAGGCGCTGCCAACAAAGAAGATGCGGTAACTTTAGGTGTGAAGGCCACCATAGTTACATCTGCCAAAACACCGGATGACGTCGTATATGCTCTTGTCAAAGAGGTCTTTGACAACTTTGACGAATTCAAGAACCTCCATCCCGCTTATGCCGAACTTACCAAAGAGAAGATGTTAGAGGGACTTTCCGCGCCTATCCATCCAGGAGCCTTGAAATATTATAAGGAAGTCGGGCTGGTGAAATAGCCCGGAGCCATGTCAGGATGGTGGAATAAACCACCATCCTGGCTTATGAGGAAAGTTTGATATGGGTAATGGCTTCAAAGAATCTCTCCACAAAGATATTCTCAGCCAAATTATCAGTGAAGAAAGCGGCTATGGACGACTGCTTTCTGGATGGCAAAAACATCTGGTTTCAGCAATATGTATCTTTTGGACTCTCTATCAACTTTCTATTGCAAGCTGGCTTATAGTTGATGTGAGTTACACCAGAGCTGTTCATCTGGCTTGTGCTATAAGCCTTGTTTATCTCAGCTATCCAATGTTCAAGAAACCCAAAAAGAAATTGAAATTTCTAAGCCTTAAATCTTCTATACCTGTCATTGATTGGATATTTGCTCTGCTGGCAGCCCTGTCGGCTCTGTATATAGTCTTAGATTATAAAGGCATTATGCTTCGTTATGGCAATCCCTCCAAGGTTGATGTTCTCTTCGGGATAATGCTTATATGCTTCCTTCTGGAAGCATCAAGACGTGTAGTTGGACCTACCCTTTCGGTGATAGGAGCAGTTTTTATTGCCTATTCTTTTCTGGGTCCCTATATGCCTGAAGCTCTGGCTTTTAAGGGTGTCTCTTTGAATCGTTTTATAGGTCAAATGACCATGTCAACAGAGGGCATTTATGGCATCCCCCTCCATGTGTCCGCTACCATGGTTTTCTTTTTTGTTTTGTTTGGCGCTATGCTGGAGAAAGCCGGAGCGGGAAAGTTTTTCATAGAGCTTTCCTTGAGTATTTTCGGGGGTTACAAAGGGGGACCCGCTAAAGCGGCCATTATATCAAGTATGTTAACGGGGATGGTTTCGGGATCAAGTGTTGCTAATGTTGTAACGACGGGAACTTTCACCATCCCTTTGATGAAAAAAGTCGGATACAAACCGGAAAAAGCTGCAGCCATAGAGGTAGCAGCGAGCGTTGATGGTCAGCTTGCTCCACCTGTTATGGGAGCCGCCGCTTTTATTATTGCGGAGTATGTAAATGTCCCCTACATCGATGTAATAAAGGCTGCAGCCATACCGGCGTTTGCCTCTTACGCTGCTCTCTTTTACATTGTTCACCTTGAGGCTTCCAAATTAGGAATGAAAGGGCTTCCAAAAGAAGAGCTGCCATCTTTTTTGGGAACTCTCAAGAAAGGATTTTATTATCTGATTCCACTTGTGTCTCTGGTTTTTGAACTGGTTGTTCTGAGGCATTCACCGGAACTTTCGGCTTTTCACGCTATAATGATAATGGCGGTTATCGTTATTTTAAAAAAATTTTTTGAATCCCTTAGAATGGGACAACCCATAATTCATGCTCTAAAAGAAGGTGTAGCAACTCTTCTGGAATCATTTGTTACCGGCGCAAAGAACATGCTCAATGTTGCCATGGCAACGGCTACAGCAGGCATTATAGTAGGAGTGGTCGCTCTGGGACTGGGAGGTATGATAAACAGTGCCGTTGAAGCTCTTTCAGGCGGCAATATTTACTTGCTCCTTATTATTACAGCTTTTGCAAGTCTTATTGTCGGCATGGGACTTCCTACTACAGCTACATACATAGTTATGGCATCCCTTACAGCTCCTGCCATAGTTGAAGTTGGAGGCAACTACGGTTTCACAGTGCCTCTTATAGCGGCGCATCTTTTTTGCTTTTTCTTTGGCATTCTCGCTGACGATACACCTCCCGTGGGACTTGCTTCCTTTGCTGCCTCGGCTATAGCAAGATCGGATCCTATAAGGACAGGCATCCAGTCTTTTTCATATGACATTAGAACGGCAATTCTACCTTTCATGTTCATATTTAACCATGAATTGATTTTGCATAACATAAACAGTTGGCCCCAGGGAATTCTGATATTCGTTATGGCTTGCTTTGGAAATTTCGCTTTTGTAGCAGCAATTCAAGGATGGATGGTCGGGAAAAATCGCTTTTACGAGACACCCTTTTTGTTGGCAACAACCCTCTTTTTAATGAGACCTGATATGGTCGCTTCCTACCTCAACCTTTCCTATGATAAGCGATACTTTTCTTATATCATAGGCATTGCACTCTTTTTCAGCGTTTATCTTTTCCAGAAAATGCGATTGAGAAGGGAGGGAGAAAAAAACTAATATGGAAAAACTCATTATTACTGTTGCCCTTACAGGAAATGTGCCGACCAAAGAAATGAATCCTTATCTTCCTGTGACAGCCAGGGAAATAGCAGAAGATGTTAGAAGGTGTGCTGATGCTGGTGCATCCATTTTTCATGTCCACGCTCGAGATGACCAGGGAAAACCTACTCTGGATCTAAAATACTATAGCGAGAACGTGGCTAAAATCAAAGAAGTGGCTCCGGATGTGATAATTCAGCTTTCCACGGGAGCAAGAGCTGGCAGGGACTGGGAGGATAGAGCGGGTCCTGTAAGACTGCTACCGGAGATGGCATCTTTTACAACAGGTTCAACCAACCTTCCGGGCATCGTTTATGAAAATTCACCGCCCTTTCTGGAATTTTTAGGAAGAGTATTCAAGGAGACGGGAGTAAAACCCGAACTCGAGATTTTTGAGGCAGGAATGATAAATAATGCCATTTTTCTAGGTAAAAAAGGCTATTTCGATCCTCCCTATCATTTTAATTTTGTTCTTGGAGCACCGGGAGCGATGGGAGCCACTGCAAAAAATCTGCTTTTTCTTTCAGAAAGTATTCCTTCAGGTGCCACCTGGTCTGCTACGGGCATTGGTAAAGCTCAATTATCTATAGCCGCATTGGCTATAGCCATGGGTGGACATGTAAGAGTGGGGCTTGAGGACAGTCTTTTTTTGCCCGATGGATCTCTTGCTACCAATCCAAAGCTAGTGGAAAAAGTCGTTAGAATAGCAAGAGAAATAGGAAGAGAGATAGCAACACCAGAGGAAGCAAGAAGAATTCTTGCCCTTGACCCGGCCAAGAAAGACAGAATACTGGAAAAGCTAGCGTTGAAGACTGGTTAAATTAACTTAATTATCGGTCATGGGAGCAAGAAAAGGAGAAATCATATGCTGGTCACAACTACATCTGTCATCGATGGGAAGAAAATTGTTCAATATCTGGGCATTGTTTCCGGAGAAGCCGTAGTAGGTGTTAATGTATTTAGAGACTTTTTCGCCAGTATAAGAGACATAATAGGCGGAAGATCCGGCGCTTACGAAAAAGAACTTAGAAAAGCAAGAGATGTAGCCATAAGCGAGATGATTGAGCAGGCTCGATCCCTGGGAGCTAATGCTGTTATCGGCGTTGACCTGGACTACGAGACCATAACAGGAGGGGGCAAGTCGGGAATGCTCCTGGTGACTGCTACAGGGACGGCTGTTATAGCTCAGCCCTAATCAAGACCCACTACTTGAATATCTTTAGGATATTCAACCGTAAATCCCAGGGTCAGAGTTTTGCTTTCTTTGCTTCCCAGGCGAAGTTTCCATGTAATAATCCCGTCCTGGGATATTTCAGCATCAGATCCTGCAGGGGCTTCCCGAACAACTTTAATCCGTTCATCTCTTGGAACTGGAAAGGCATCTATTACGTCCAGAGCTATATCTCTGGATTTGCCGTTTATAACCTTAAATTCATAACTGTATTTAGTTCTTACCTTATCCGACATAATGCCGGGATGATCCGTAAATTTTTCCTTTAACTTTCTCTCAACTTTTATGGACTCATCAACGCCAAGCGGGACAGCAAGTTCTTCACCAGGAGCAATAACTTTGGCGACGGCATTTGAACCCACAAATTTTTTATCGAGAAAGACTTTGAACTTACCAGGAAGCATAGGAAAACTGTAAGGATTTTTGAACTTTCCAACCAGATACACAAAAGGAGAAAGCTTCGGAATGGAACTATAGTGAATATGGGTTTCTTCCTTGGGAACCTTAATCGAAGTGAGCAGTATCCTGTATGGCTGATTATCAGCAGGTATGTTAACCCTGTATGGAACCGCAAATTCAAAAGATATTCTACTTTCCTTTATCTCAGTCTCCATTGGGGCTGGCGATTCTGCCATCTCAGGCGCTGCTCCTTCTGGCATAGCCTTCATCATTGCCTTGTCTTCTACACCAGCACCCAGAGCCATTTTTCTTGCCCTTCGCACATCGAGAAACCAGGGATTCATTTCAGGAAGAGCCCCAAATCGTGGTTTAGCCGTTGATAGCTCGACAAGCACATTATTCCAGTCCTCGTTAGTTTTTTGAACAACAACTGCTGTATATTCTATTTCGATAGTCTCGTTCTGAGTGTCAACCAGCAGATCATACTGAGGAACCCAACTGGCGTTTGAAGCAAGATAAGATAGCAATATAGTAGCTTCCCCATCTTGTTCTGCAAGTAAAGTCACCGTGACAATTTTACTTTCGCTGTCAGGAGATGAAATATGCGACAGCTCTTTTTCAATAGTCTCCTTCTCTTCTTTCAACCTGTCTATCTTTATCTCTGCTTCTGAAATCCTGTTGTAGCTAGATTTTATGGCGTTCTTAATAAACTTTGAAAAATCTTCAAATTGTGTCTGGGGTGTTTTTTGCCTTTTGATAAAGTCAACATATTCCTTTTGCCCTGTTACTTCGTTTTCGAGCGTTTTAATTTCATTATCTATAGTCTTAAGCCTAGACTTTAATTCATTAACTCTTTCCTGAACTTTTTTCTCAAGAAAGCTCTTTTCAACCCTGACATCCACGATTTTCACAAAATCTAACTCTGGTTCAACCTGTATGGAATTGTCATCCATGTAAGGCGTAAGATCCGCAATTCTAAGGATGTTTTCTCCTTTTCTGACAGAAACAACTGCTTCTCTCGTGACTAAAGCATTGTTAGAAAACACGGTTACCCGTTTTATTGAGGAATAAATATTTTCAGCCCAGGCTGGAAAGTCCCAATATGATAATAATACAGCCAGCAAAATAAATATCTTGCCCAGGTTCCTCATTATTCGCTCCTTAGATTGGTTACTGTCCAGGAAAATTTTTCATCACTTATTACACATTTTTATATATCCCAATTACAAGAGTTGCCATTGATTGGAATCTCTAAATATCAAACAATTTTTTGAAGAAACCAAATACTTTCTTAGCTGCGGTTGCCACTTTATCAGCTACATAGCCAACAACCTTTGTTTTAACAAATTCTTTTACACCATCAATAACCTTGCCTAAAATTGGGATCCTGTTCTTTATAACCGTAGCCGCTACATCCAGTACCGCACCTGCCACTCTGTTTATAAAACACTTAACCGATGTGCTTATGACCTCTTCCAGCTCACTCTTAGCCTGTTCCCGTGATATTTCTCCTGAAACCAGTTGCGTGGTGGTTTTCTGAAACTCTGTGACTGTTGCTCCAATGATCCCAGCATCTTCCGCATCAATGTTCTCTCTACCGAAAAAACCCGCTTCCTTTGCCTTATAAACCGCCAGCGAATTTATAAGATCAAGAGACCTTTCTTCCCGTTCAAACTCCTCAACAGGCTCTTCTGCAAACTCTACGGCAGGTGCATCATCAAATTTTTCATAAGGTTCTTCTTCATATGTTATATTCGTCTCCCTATCTATTTGATTTGTATTATCAAGCAACTGTCCCTGTTCAAATTCCTTATAAGATTCTCTTTCAAGACCTTTATTGAATTTTCCTTTATCAGATCGTTCATCTTCCATATTTTTCTCCTCATTCGTTCGATTTTACTGCGCTTTCCAGATCGTCCAGCACGCTTTCTACCATCAGATTGATTTCCTCATTTATTTCAGGATGTTCAATTCCGGAACTTCCATGTTCTTTCAACTTCGCCTTTTCTTCTCTGTAGGCTTTTATTCCTTTTATTATTCCGCTTAATATATTTTCAACCTCGTCATCAGAAATATCAATTATATGTCTTTTTATTGCTTCCCTGAACCATTCCATAAGAGGTTTTCCCTGGCCGTGTTTTTCATAATCTTCCATTATTTCTTTTATAAAATCCATAATTAGATTGGTGCTCATCCACGCCTCCCTTTTTATCTTCAACTTGCTGGTGTAAAGCCATACTTTTCAGCATTATTTCTCATTTCTTCGATCTCCTCTTTCATTGTTTCCGCAATAGTCTTGAAGCTGTCCAGCTTGTTTGTGAATTTTTCTGTCGATATGGAGTCATTTCCTTCTATGAAAGCCTCTTCAATGACTTCCTTTACCAGCGCCTCTATATCAGCACCGGAAAACTTCCTGTTTTCAATATCTTTAACTATGGACCCGAAGTCAATTTTTCCGATCCAGTGCTCCTTTCCTCGTTTTTTCAAATGGACTTTAAGAATCTGCTCTATTTCGTCTCCTTTTGGGAAATCCACGAAAAATATCTCGTCAAATCTCCCTTTTCTTAAAAACTCTGGCGGCATCCCTTTTATACTATTTGCCGTAGCAACAACAAAAACAGGTTTTGTTTTTTCCTGCATCCATGTAAGAATTGTTCCGAATATTCTTGCAGAGATTTCGGACGAACTTGAACCGCCGCCTCTTATTCCCGCAAAGGCTTTTTCAAGCTCGTCAATCCACAGAACCGATGGTGCCGTCGCCTCGGCTAATTTTATTGCCTTCCTTATATTTTCTTCAGACTGCCCCACATAAGGACCCAGTATCATTCCCATATCGAGCCTGAGCATTGGCATTTCAAAATGTCTTGCAATAACCTTTGCCGACAGCGATTTTCCGCATCCAGGCATTCCAAACAGCAGCAGACCTTTTGGTATGTCAACTCCAGACTTTTTTGCCTTTTCCATGTGGTCGAATATCTTCTTTTTTTGCTCCAGCCAGTTTTTAAGCCTTTGAAGTCCTCCTATGCTGTCTATGTTTTCTTGAGATTTTACGAACTCAAGCACCCCACTTTTTTTAATCAACTGTTGTTTATGAGAAATTATTGTGTCTATGTCTTCTTCGTTAATCTCCCCGTCCTGGACACAAAATTTCAAGATATTTGCTATCTCTATCTCTGTTAGTCCGTTGAGCGCTTCAATTAATCTTTCTTTTAATCCTTCACTTACTCCGGCAAATCCTATGTCATTTAGAAAATCATTCAGCATATCCTTTATTTCTTCCCTGGAAGGTAGAGGAATATCCAGGACAACCACTTCTTTTTCAATTTCCGGGGGTATATACATTATGGGCGATATGATAAATAAATTCACAGGCATATGGTTAAGCAGTGTGTAGTTAATACAGTTTTTGAATCCTCTTGCGAGTTTTTGATCTATTGAGAACAGACCGTGGATGTCCTTAAAGACAACAAAGGATTTTTTATCTATGTTATTTTCAATGTATTCAAGCGCCCAGTAAATATCGTTTTTTTCCTCGTTTTTCCTATACTTGAGTCTTTTATCATTATCACACTGCAAGCCCTTTACGGCATCATAGGTATATATCATCTGCGTTTCTGTTTCTCGAGCGACTTCATTCAATATTTCCATAGTCTTGAGTTCTTCTGAAGTATATAGATAAAGCAGTTTATAGTCAGCCGCCACATAAGTGCTTATTTCTTCGACTAACTTTTTTCTATGTTGAGTAATCATGACAGTCACCTTATTGCTCAGGTTATGGTTTATCGTAAAAAGCTCCACCTGAAATCGTTAAACCTGAATCAGAAATACCCGGAAAAAGAATTCCTCTGACAGCCGAACATTTGGGTATTCATCATATACGCTTAATACCTCCTTCTATATAACTATCAACAACTTTAACATTGCTAGATCCTATATATGCCTTGCTCATCACTATAGAATTCTGAATTAGGCACTTAACAGAGTTATCAGCAACATATATTTCATCTAACTTACAATTTGATATTACTCCAATAGAGTAAGATATAAGAACAATACCACAGACACCCACTGAATCAGCTACTATAGAATCTATCAAGGATAGTTCAGATTTTTTCACCCATATTTGAGGATAACCCTCTCCTTCTGTTCCATTTCCTCTTATCTCACACTGACTCACTTCAAGATGGGATTGGTCTTGAATATTAATTCCATTTCCTGTGTTACCTGTAACTTTGCTTTTTTGGATAATCCCTCTGGAAGATATGAGATAAACACCACTGCCGCCTATCCCTATAATAGAGCTATTGCCTAATTTTATTTCAGACCTTATAGCTTTTATGCAATCTGATATACTACCCTTTAACTCAGAACCATCAGCTATTAATTTTGATCCTTCCACAAATATGAAAGGATCTTCACTATCTACCTTATCCCCCAAATAGGAAAGCTTCACATTTTTTAACTCCAACGAGCCCCCATTGGTTACTCTAAATGCGTTTGCTACCTTTGACTTTATGACAAGCTCTCCTTCACCTTCAATAGAAAACGAATCACCATTTATCTCTACAGTCTTGTTTAGCTCAAACTCCCCCGAAAGTTTCATATTTTTTACAAGGGTAAGACAGTCTGAAAATTCAATAAGATTATATTTAATTAAAGCAACAGGATTTTTTCTCGAAAACAAAAACTCATTGTCCTTTATATAATTCTCAACATTTGTGATGCTAACCGAACCAATTAAAAAGTGGACATCCAACCTTTTCAAACTTTACCGGTTTGCTAATTTGAATTTCTGCATTATCATTTATTGCAATAGCAGGATCAGTGGCTAATAGTGAGAATAACGTATTTTCAACCTTAATACTGCCTTTATTTTCAGCGATCAGTTGAATTCCTTCAAAAATAGTATTTCTAAAAACCGCTTTGCCGCCACGAATTATGATGGTTCCTTTTGTATCAAGATCTTCAACTTTTTTGAAAGTAACTGATTCAATCTCAACGACTTCTTCCTCTGGAATGTCTATTATTAACGAGTTTATGAAAAACGCAGTCTTATCCTGTCCAGAGCCTTTAATTTTTTTTACCACGTTTAATAACAATTTCGCTTTTTTCTCTGTAAAGGTCCGTTGGAAATATTAAATCTTCATTACCGCCCTCTAATACCGATTTAAGATCATCAATAGATCTTACAATGGACTCCTTGCAATTAAGAACAAAGTCTTTTTCTATATCATCACTTAACTGTATTTCCAATGCTTCGGCGATACTTTTAGCAATCTCTGCACTACTTATACCGGACTGCTTCATAGAGGCAATCTGATCTTTTATCTGATCCTTTGCAAGCCCGTAAAAGAATCTTTCAAATTCCCCGCTTTCTATGAATTTAATTATATCGATGTAGCAAGAGTTGTATTTTTTCTTGAGTTGTTCAGTATTTTTGACAAGCTCACCATCGCTGAATTTAAGAGGAACCATAAAACGTCCCATTTCCGTCCCCCATACTGATGAGTTTTATCATGCTCAAGCCAGTGATTTTACCGGCATTATAGTAAGAAGCCATTATTTGTGTCAAGTTTGAGTAAGAAGGTGCTCTAAAAACTCCGTAATAATTGGGATAGAGGCGGTCAGTTTGACCGATCCCCTCCCACACCACCCGGCTGCGGGTCCGCACCGGGCGGTTCGAGAAGTTGAGTCGAATTTACGCCACTTCGCCTTGATCACGAGAGCTTCGCAGACAATTGCCCGCTCGCTCTGCTACG
>JBBFKT010000009.1 GCA_037482015.1 Thermodesulforhabdaceae bacterium | reverse complement strand
CGGGAACTCCATACATAAACTCCAAGAAAAAAGTCCAGTATAGTATACTCTATTGCACCAGGTTTGTACATGAGCCATATTTTTTATATAAGACTGCCTGACTGTCTTAGAAAACTATCAGAGAGACGCTCAACTGTCTTTCGCATATCCTAAATAGTTGTTCTACCAACAGGGGAGCTAAAAGATGAATACGATGTTGTATAAACACTTTTAGCTTAACCCGGCAAATTTAAATGCCAAAACATGATTCTTTGAACAAATGAAAATTTCTAAGGCAATTTCGGATAAATTACTTTGACAGTAACAAAAGAGCTATGGCTACTGCCGCAATATGGCCTCCCCATACCCCTAAAAACATAGGAACCGAGCTAGACGCGGCAAGGCCTACTCCTAATTGAAATAATCCAAAAAAAAGACCGAATCCGATTATAGCATAAACCCCAGATTTTACTTCGCTTCGTAGTGAGCATCTAGAATACCTGGCGAGAATGGCAATAGCCAGAGCGACAGAAACGACGATGGCTAAAGCGTTAGCTAGCCGTAACATCAATTCCATCAGATAAGACTGAAAGTTTACACCTTCTCTGTGCATAAGAGAGATTACATGAATAATGTCTCTTATAGAGAGATCCTCCATGGGGGTCTGGAAAATTGAAAGATCAGCAGGTGTTTCCTGAATTTCTATTGGAAGGCTGGCAACCTTTTTTAAGCTTGCCCCTTCTTTTTCAAAATCTATAATGGTTGCATTCTCGGCAATCCATTGGTTGCCGCCCCATGTCATAACGGCTGTATTGATCTTTCGGCGGATTTTAAAATCGTCGTCAACAAGGCTTATGGAAACTCCATGAAAACTCTTACTGTTAGGATCATAATACATGATGTGGCAAATTATATGCCGTGTAGCATACCATATTTCCCCTTTCTTAATTTGCTTGAAGGTGAGAGCTTGATCAGAAAGTTTTTTAATGCGTTCTGACCAAAATGTTTTCGCCTGGATCCTTAATGGACGTTCCACAGTGTCAATGAATCCCAGATAGCCAATCGATATCACTAAACTGACTAGAATGATAGTTTTTACGTAGCGGCGAGGAGAAATGCCCGATGCGTGAATAGCTAATATCTCGCGACGATGAGTAAGAACTTCATAGGCGACAAGCGTGCCAACAGCAACAACAGGGATTGTAACATCCTTAATTATCGAAGGAATTTTACAAGCAAAGTATTTGGTAATATCGAGCCATGAAACCGACGCTTCCATGAGGTCGTCAAATTTTTCGGAAAAATCCACCGCAATAAAAAGGGTTAGGGCTGAAACCATGACAATGAACAAAAACTTTCCAAAAACCCGCAGAATGTAACCATAGATTATCTTCATTCAAGGCTTCCTTTTAGCATGCTTAGAATGAAGTATTTCGTCATCAGCAGATGTAATAATTTGACCGTCTGATATAGATCCTAACCCTCTTTCGTGTTTAACTCGTTGATGCCCCCTTTTCCACAGGTAAACAAACCATGAAAGGAAAATACCAGCAGGTCCATAAACAGCCATGGCCGGGCTTATAACCCCGTTTTCCGCCAATCCTTTCCCAAGAGTTATCATAAGATAGAACAGCAAAAATAGTCCAAATGCGATCAAAACCTTAAAAGCGGAAGCTCTGGATGAAAATCTGTCAAGCTCTCTAATTTTGAAAAAAGGAACCATCATCATACCCAGAATAATAGAGAGAAAGGGCATCACTATACGTGTGTGAAATTCAATTCCATACCGACTGCGTTCTTCCCTAGTTCTTGCCGTGTGAGATGCATTCCATAGTTCCTTCATATTCATTTCCCATTTTGTAGAACTCGCCTTTGAGAGTTCTCTAAAAATCTCTCCAACAGAAATCGTCAAACTGTATTGTTCAAATTCAACTACCTGACCCGACTCATGCCTGGAAATTCTGATAATAGTTCCTTTCTGTAGGTCTAAAACAATAGCGCCTTGGTCTTGATCGTAATTGAGTAAAGCTTTTTGGGCTACTATTGTAATGTTTGTATTCTTATCTCGAAGATCTTCCATATAGACCCCTTCGGCGCTAAAATTTCTGGGTGATACCTTTTGGAAATACAGTATAAATCCTGGAAGTGAGTCTATGAATATACCTTCCTGGAAAATGACCATGACACTTGATTTGCCTATGTTTGCAATTTTCTCTCTAAATAGAGTGTTAGCGTGATGAAGGATGGTGAGAGTTATAACCATAGCTATAAGGACATTGAAGGCTGTAAATAGCCAGAATGGTTTTGAAAGATTTCGTATAGGGATACCACTTCCTTCAATGGCTATGAGTTCATTACAGGATGACAATCGATTTAGAGCGACAGCAATACTGACTGCACTTGTAAGTGGAAGAGCGTATGTAAGTAGGCGAGGAGTAGCAAGGATAATGAGTTCCGCAATATCTTTTAATGTAACCGATGTCTGGAAAAGATATTTGGCTATTTGAATTATTCTACCAATTGTAAGCAAAAAAAGCGAAACAAGTAATGTGAATCCGTAAGGGATGATAAGTTCTTTGAGAAGATACCGTTCCAAAATGCGCATATTTACCGCCGATCCTTTATTGGAAGTTTTATTCACGATCTTCCGTTTGTCTTTTATTCTAAAGGAGAATTGAAAAGCAATGATTAATCGAGACCGAATTATCAGGGAAATCATAGAAGACAGAGAAGAAGTTTTTTTGCATCCAAAAGCAAAGCGAGCTCGAGAATCCAGGGGGAGATCCCGCCCTGAGGAAGAATGCCCTGTCAGGACGGCTTTCCAGAGGGATCGAGATCGCATCGTTCACAGTAAATCTTTCAGGCGACTTAAACATAAAACCCAGGTATTTATTGCCCCCACAGGCGATCACTACCGCACTCGGCTAACTCATACACTTGAAGTTTCCCAAATCGCTCGTACTATTGGCAGAGCCCTTCGGCTCAATGAGGATCTAATTGAAGCCATATCACTTGCTCACGATCTGGGGCATACGCCCTTTGGTCACGGTGGGGAGAAGGTTTTGGATGAGCTTATGCCTGGGGGATTCAGGCATCACGAACAGAGCCTTCGAGTAGTGGACGTGCTTGAAAAAGGCGGCATGGGACTGAATCTTACCTGGGAAGTCCGTGATGGCATACTCCATCATTCCAAAGGAAAAAGTGGATCCATCGTGGGAGAGGTGAGTGATAAGGCTGAAACACTGGAAGGACGAGTGGTTAGACTCGCTGACATTATCGCATATCTAAGTCATGACCTTGATGATGCTACCCGAGCAGGTCTCTTGAACGATAAAGATATTCCTGCAGATATCCGCCGAATCCTTGGTAATCGTCACAGCCAGCGCATTCATCACCTTGTTCTTGATGTGATTGATTACACCATGGAAATGGAACTCGATGATGTCTCCTTCAGCCCTAGAATGATCAGGGTGGTAAACGATTTAAGAGAATTTCTGTTTGAGCGAGTCTATGAATCCCCGCCACTTATAAGACAGGTGGACAAAGCTCGAAAGATCATCGAAGATCTATTCAATGCTTTCATGAATCAAGATGAACTCTTCCTTCAGGAAATTGGGCTCCTTAATGGTAGTGATGTGCCAAGGCATATACGGGTTTGTGACTATATTGCCGGCATGACCGATCGCTATGCGCTGGATCTTTACCTTAATCTTTTTATTCCTCGTCCTTGGATGAAAAAGTGATTGCTTTACTGAGAGGGTTTGAAAAAGATCATGAAGGTAATCCTCGCAGTTGCCATGTTCTGGGGGCATAATCCAATCTATTCCTCTTATATTATCGAGTAGATCATTCCACCCTTTCATAATGGAACATCCTGCCTGCGGATTTACTTATCCAGCGGACTTCGGACACCAAGCACGTTCTTAGTCGCCACGTGGGTATAGATCATGGTAGTCTGAAGACTTCGATGGCCGAGAAGTTCTTGAATGGTTCGAATGTCGTAGCCTTTTTCGAGAAGATGGGTCGCAAAACTGTGTCTCAGGGTATGGACAGAGGCCTGCTTTGTGATTCCAGCCTTCATCACAGCGGTTTTGAACGCTTTTTGAAGCGAGGCGGGATGAACGTGGTGTCTTCTTACAGTATTGCTTCTGGGATCGACCGAAAGTGATTTTGCCGGAAAGAGCCAGAACCATCCCCATTCCTTTCCGGCATTTGGATATTTCTTATCTAAGGCACCTGGAAGCCATACCCCTGCTATTTCGTTTTTCCTATCCTGATCATAGAACGACCTTATTTCTGAAAGGTGGTGAATAAGGTCATTCTTTAACGCCTCAGGAAGAACAGTTCTTCGATCCTTATCTCCTTTTCCTGATCTGATGATGATTGTACTTTGTTCAAGATCGATGTCTTTTACCCTCAACTGCAAACATTCTTGAAGTCTTAAACCTGCCCCATATATCAACATCGCCATCAGCTTCGTTGTGCCAGACATCTGGTCAAATATGCTTTGGACTTCTCTTGTCGTAAGAACTACCGGCAGATGTCTTTTCTGTTTGGCACGGACAGCGCTTAAAACCGGTTCGATATTTTTATCCAGAACATGGCGGTAGAGAAATACGATGGCATTGAGAGCCTGATTCTGGGTCGAAGGGGAAACTTTCTTTTCTACCGCGAGGTGGCTCAGAAAATCCTGCAAATCTCTCCCTTCGAGTTGATCGGGACTCTTACCATTCACAAAGTTTCCAAAATTTCTTAACCAGAGAAGGTAAGTTTTCTCAGTGCTCAGAGATCTATGTCGCAACCTCAAAGCCTCGCGCATTTTCTCTTCAAGGGAGCGCCAACTCTCTTTGTCGGGAGACATGTCTCCCGTCTTTGGCAATGAAGTTTGTGAGAGAAAATAATCGTATAATCTTAAAGCTGTATCCGCCTGATTGACCTGCCATTCTTCATATTTCTTTTCCATATGCGATAGGAACTGCTTTTTCTGGTCGCTGTTCAATCTGGTTGAAAGAGGTTGATTTAAGAAATGGTAACAATCCGAAACCCACTTCAAATAGTAGGGAATGTATCGGGGCTTTAAGCTTCCTTTCTTGTTCAAAAAGGTTTCAAAGTTTTTCAGCATAACAAATTCCCAAATTAATCAAATTCCGCATAATAATATTGAAAAAATATTTATGTCTCCAATTTCCGAAAAAAGCAACGATGTTATTAAAAATATGTGGATTTTTTCTTTGTGCCGCTATAAGATTTTGGTTGTAGATAGAATAAATTTAAAAAATAATGTTAGGTGCGCACATGGCAGACTGCGGCTGCGAGTTTGAAGCCAAGACAAAAGCAGAGTTGAGGGTTCTCCGAATTCTTCTCGGCATCAACGCGGTCATGTTCGCTGTTGAGTTCGCGGCTGGCTTGGTCGCAGAGTCGACCGGACTGCTCGCAGACTCGCTGGACATGCTTGCGGATGCCTTTGTCTATGGCATCAGCTTGTACGCCGTTGGTCGTGCTCTCTCGCTCAAGGCCCGCGCCGCCCGCACCAGCGGCTTCGTTCAAATCCTGTTAGGTCTCGGAGTTCTCGCTGAGGTCTGCCGCCGCTTCTTGCTCGGCAGCGAGCCAGAGAGCGTTCTTATGCTCAGCTTCGGCAGTCTTGCACTTGTTGCAAATCTCACTTGCCTTGCTTTGCTCACAAAGCACCGCAAGGGTGAGGTTCACATGCGCGCTTCATGGATATTTTCAACCAATGACATGCTGGCTAACCTCGGGGTCATTCTTTCCGGCATCTTGGTGGCGGTAACGGCCTCACACATACCAGATCTGGTTATTGGCCTGCTGATCTCGGCGTTGGTGGTCAGGGGCGGCCTTGCCATACTTCGTGAGGCAAAAGCGGCGTCCACAGATGGCGGTGAGCGCACCTAACAATTCATTCAAGCCGACGCCGCTTCGCGGCGCGGCTTAATTCAGGCGTTAGCCAGCGCAACGTGATCACCAAACGGTTCAAAGGAGAAAGGCTCATGTTGACCAAACAAATAGATGTAAAGGAAGCCCAGGCGCGATTACAAGAGTTGATTGCTCAAATCGCCTTAGGGGTAGAGTGGGTCCTCACCGATGGAGCCAAACCCGTTGCCCGTCTTGTGCCTATAGCTTCTCGTGTGGCGGGTTTACATGCAGGGGCCATTTGGACGAGTTTCGACTTTGATGAACCCTTACCTGACGAGTTCTGGACGGGCAGCGCATGAAATTGCTCCTGGACACGCATACGTTTATCTGGTGGGACAGTGAACCCGCTAAACTTTCGCCCCAAGCTTTAGCGCTCTGCCAAGATCGTCAGAATGTTTTGCTCCTCAGCGTAGTTAGCGTGTGGGAAATGCAAATCAAACTCCAGTTGGGCAAACTTCGACTGGCTTTACCCTTGAGAGAAATTGTCGAAAGTCAAAGGCGAACCAACAACATTGAGATTCTGCCTGTTACTCTAGAACACGCGCTGACCTTGGAGAATTTGCCTGCTCATCACAAAGACCCCTTTGACCGATTGCTGATTGCTCAGGCTATCGTCGAAGAAGCAGCTCTTGTGAGTGCAGACCCAAACATTGCCAAGTATGTCGTGCAAGTCGTTTGGTAATGATGAATAGGGCGCTGGCTAACCTGCGCTTCCAGCCGACCGCCTTCGGCGGCGGCTGAAGCGCCGCTCGTTAGGCGGCTTGCTACTGAACGACGTTGGACGATTTTGCTATGAAAATTCCTTCACCCGACGAGTTGAGACAAGGCTACCAAGAATTTCAGCGCCGAGAGAAGCGGGACGCAATGTACAAGACCGCCTCTTTTCTTGTCGCTCACTTTTGGGGCAAGCCTGCTGAAATGGCGGATAGTCTAGGCGTACTATTGCTCACTTGGAATCAAGCATTATATCGGTATGGCTCTTTTGATTTTGACAGACTTGAACAGTGCATAACAAACAATATGTCCTTGCTCGAAAAATACAGCAAAAGAAGCATTCTGGGTTATTCCTCAAAGGATGACAGGGAGATAAGCCACCTGTTCGAAGAATTTCTCACTGCTCTGGAAATCTCGGATGGTAGTAAAGCAGGCACACAAAGTCCCGTAGCCACTGCCAAAGCGTTGCATTTACTTGCACCAGATTACTTCCCCTTATGGGATGACAAGATTGCTCGTGCGTATGGATGCTATTACTCATATGATCCTTCGGCAAGGTATTTGGCATTTATGAAACTTTGCAAACAGATAGCCGCAACTCTTCAGCCAGCAATAGATGGGCAAGATACAGGCAAAACCCTTCTCAAATTGATTGATGAATACAACTATGCCAAGTACACCAAAGGATGGGTGTAACTTCACAATAAAGAAGCGCCGCCCAACAAGCGGTTCCAGCCGACTGCTCCCTCGCTTCGCTCGGTTGCAGCGGCTGAGCTTGGTGCCGTTGGGTCAATACAAATTGGAGGTATGACATGAAAGGTGAATTTACGGCAATTATAGAGCCTGCACCCGAAGGTGGGTATTGGGCGATTTGTCCTGAAGTACCAGGTGCCAATGGACAGGGAGAAACAATAGAAGAGGCAAAAGAGAGTTTACGTCAGGCTATTGAACTTATTCTCCAGGATCGAACAGAGGATATTCTTCGAGGGTTACCTGAAGATGCAATCCTGGAAAAGATTGTAATTGCATGAAACGTAAAGAGTTAGAAAGAAAATTGCGAATAGCCGGTTGTTATCTAAAAAGAGAAGGTACGTCACACTCACTATGGATTAATCCAAAAACCGGGGTTGTTGAAGCGGTTCCTCGAGATAATGAAATCAAAGAGCCTTTAGCAAAGAAAATATTGAAAAACCTAAATGCAGAATAAGTGGCCTAACAAATCGTTCCATCTGACCGCTGTTCCGCTTGCGCTCCATAGCGGCAGGTGAGCTTGGGCATTGGGTGCACCAAGCCCCACTTTGACATACGAACAGGTAGTCGCTAGCTTGAGTCGAATAGCTTGCCACTTGAAGTCCGCAAAAATGTACCGATGGGCCTCACCATTTGGAGGTGAAAATGAAGCTAGAAATCAAAACACTGACCCCCTTGTGGACAGGCGGCGTGGAAGCGGGCAAAGTTGACCGCATCCACGAAACCGGCATCCTTGGCAGCCTGCGCTGGTGGTGCGAAGCGCTCGTGCGCGGATTGGGTGGATGGGCGTGCGATCCGAGCCAAGGTATGTGTGGATTTGATGCTGAGAAATATAAGAAGAGCCGGGCAGCCGATAAGCACCAGCGTCTGCGCGATGCCGGCCTGTGCGATGTGTGCCAGCTGTTTGGCGCCACCGGCTGGCGGCGGCGCTTTCGCCTGACAATCGTGGAAACAGAGGTCTCTGATGCCCAGATTGATCACACCATTTCTTTAAACAATCGTCAGTATACAGACGAAAAAGGGAAACAACGCACGCCGACTTGGTACTTTCGTGATCCAACTCAGTCGGGCAAGCCAAAGGCTAACACGCCGAAGCAAGGTCTTTTCAGTGTCGAGATTCACGGTCTGTATTCAGGCTGCTCTGCCGAAATCATTGCTGGCCTAGTTCAGTTTATCGCCGATTGGGCCGCTCTTGGCGCCAGGCCTCAAATGGGGTTTGGTGTGATTGAACTGGCGAACGGTCGAATTGACACACGGCCGCTCTTTAAATGGCTCGAATGTATAGCCGGCAGCAATACCTACACCGACTTACCCTCTTTAAAAAATATCTTCCTGGCGCGGATCTCGCCTCAAAAAGAAGTGGAGTCCTTCAGCAAACAGGATACCTTCAACTTGAAGTATGACTTGCGCCGACTGTTTGCAAATGACAAGGATCTGCGTCATTTCATCATGGGCACGGTCGAAGATGAACGGATTGCCGCCAAGGTCAAAATGTCACACCCATACAACGGCGACCGGGAGATGCGCGTCTGGGGTTGGATTCCAGAAGAAGCGAACGTTTATCGAGGTTCATGGAATCGGAACGCAGTTGTTGATTCCATTCATCAGCACTTGCACACGAACTACGGCTTGCAGGTCTGGCGTGAGATGAACTCGACCAGGGATACCGTCAGGCCGAACAACGGCGATGCTCAGGCGTTTCTACGAGACCTGTTGGCGATTGAGGAGGAAGACGATGCAGTGTGAATTCATAACTACCTTAGATTGGCTACAGACAGCCATGGCAGATAAAGATAAGGGAAGGCATTGGAAGAGGTGGCAAAAAGAACTGGCTCCGCCATCACAATTGTTTTATAAATTCCCCTTTTTGCCTGACTTGTCCACAATGCTGCATCTGCCAGCACTCAGTTTTGTATTACGTATTCCGTTCCGATTACAAAAGCCCTACATCAGCAAAGACGAGTGCGATTTTCACTTGCTCGACAACCCTCTGCGTAAGGAGAAAGTCTTCCAGACACCGATGGTTGTCGCTACAAGTTGGAAAGGCGCGTTGCGGGCGGCGCTGTGGCACTTGGGTTACAAAGAAGACAACGAAGTGACGATTCGTCTGCTGGGTAATCCGCGTGGCGGTGACGAACATCAAGCCGGCCGTCTCTACTTCTTCCCCACTTTTTTCGACAAGATAGGTCTGGAAGTCATCAACCCGCACGACCGGCAAACCGGCGTGGGAGCGCGCGGACCGATTTTTATGGAGTGTGTGCCCCAGAGAACTGCTGGTGAGTTCGTATTGTTGTATGTGCCTTTCGGCCCGATTGAGCAAGGTGAGGATGAAAGACGCACCGAGGTAGCCGAGGATTTACAAGTGCTGGCAAAAGGTATCCGGGCTATGCTCACTACCTATGGCTTTGGGGCCAAAACCAGCAGCGGGTTCGGTATGGCAGAAGACCAATTGGCCGGGAAGGGTAAACTTGCCCTCCGAGTCAAATTGGCCGGGGAGGGTGCTCCCGCTGTCGCTCCGCCGGAGCCACAGCCACCCGACCTGCCCCGCTACCTGGAGTCACCCACCCGACTCATTCCTGACCTGCGTCGAGAAGATGGAACTTTGAAATCAGAAGAGGAATATCGGCTTTGGATTGAAAGGCAAGGGAAGCAGTACAAGAAGAAAGACAGGCAGCTTTACGAGAAAGCCAAAAATTGGTGGGAGAAAGAGGGCAGAGTCCATTGGGAAAGCGGCGGACCTTCATCGGAATCGGAACCCGCTTTGGAACAGGAGCAACCTGAAGCGCCCGCAGTGACGGAATATACCTTCAACAGGCTCAGTGAACTAAAAGACCTGGCGCAGCGCGTGGCGGCCCAATTGCGGGAGGGAGGTGAATCGTGAATCAACTCGATATCCTGCAGCAACACCGCGAGGCCCTATTATTAGCCGAGGCCATCGGCTTGCTGCACGATTATCGCAAATGTTCGGATGAGCATCTCAAAACACAAGCATCCAATCTGAGTGGGCAACAGGCTCTAGCTCGGAATGAACTTGGCAACCGCTATCCTCAACTTTCCAATACCAATGTACAACTGCTCGGCATCACCTGCGCTGTCACAGATTTGCTCGACGATCGAACCTGGAATAAGGACGTGTTGGGCCAGTACCTGTCCCGTTGTCATAAAACAGCTCACTTTGATAAACAGGAACCCGTAGGCGGGAAACAAAATTACCCTCATATCCAGAGGAGCACGCCGTTTGGCTTTGAGAACAACGTATTTAACGGCTTGACAGAAAAGCTCTGGGGCCTGCCTTGGGATAAGTTATCTTCCTACTCTGCCGACAAGAGGAATTCGTTGCGCCACGCTATCGAGGACCTTTTCTCACAAACTATTGCTGACACGCGCCGGCCCATCAACGAAGTGGATTTGTGGAGCTGGGGCTTGCTGGTGGGAGCGCTGTACAAGTCGGCACTGGCCGGGGCGTTGCTAACCGGAAGTCCCCCAAATGCGGGGGACTTGCGCTGGCGTTTGCTTGGTGTCCGCGTCAATGGACTGAACTATCTGCTCAGCGTGGCGCGTATACCCGACCTGCTCACCAGGCAAGAGATTATCTCAGATAGCCTGGATCGGGTGCGCAATCTTCTGGAAGTAACCTATCCACTGGGCAGCGAGGTATATCGGGATGAGAACGGCAGCGTTTACGTCGTACCAGACATAGCCGATTTGCTGAATCGGACCGATGGCAACGGAATTAGCTTGCGGGACCTCATTCTTCAGGAGTTCGAACAGGGCACGGTAAAGAACAAACCAACACTGCAACTTGGCGGGGAGATAACACCGCATCTTGGATTGGAACAAGTGCCTTGGTGGGGACAGGATCCAGAATGGCCGAATTCTTCAAACGACGAGTTGCCAGACATTAGCAAGTTTCTCTCGCGGAAGATTGCCTCGTTAGCAAATGCAGGTGTAATCCAACAGTTTTGGCAGCACCAAGAAGCTGCCGACATCTGCACCGTTTGCGGTCTGCGGCCACAAGGTCCGAGCCAGAAAGCTGCCGACCGCAATGTGTGCGACATTTGCGAAGAACGGCGCGCAGACCGCTCGCAAAAGTGGGCGACATCGCAATCCAATAAGACGATCTGGACCGACGAAGTCGCCGATGCCAATGGGCGACTGGCGCTCATTGTTGGACGATTCGATCTGACCCACTGGCTCGACGGCAGTCTGCTGGATTCGCTTTTGTTGATCGCTCCTCACAACCCTGAAAACGCGGAAGGGAAACCCGTCACAAGTAAGACGCCTTCTTTCAGCCGCCTGCGTCGCATCTGGGAGACAACCCGTCGTTTCTGGCGAGATGTTCAGAATGGGATTGAATGGCAACTGACGGATGACCGTCGTCGCCTGAAGATTTTCCTTGACTCTGTACCGGACTTGGGGCCTTTCCACGTTTACGACCTTGTGCTGGGTGTAACCAATCTGAGCGTGGTTTGGATCCCGGCCCGGAATGACGATGCCGCCGGTTATCTCCTCAGCGCCGACAATCTCGGATACATCGCCCACCAGTTGGGTGCTGAACCAGCGATATACGGCGATCCGGCAACAGCGGCTATTTTTGTCGAAGAGTACTTGCAAAAAGAATTTGTCGCCAATGGCTGCCGGCCTGTTTTGCGGAATCCAGACGCTGGAACAAGGCAGAGCAACAGAAATCTACTTGCATGCGTTCACATTGTTCAAGTGGAATATCAACAAGATGCTTATGCTACTCTCATTCCCATCCTTGCAGAGCCGCAGACCTTTATGATCATCGTATCTGCCGACAAATCCCTTGATGTTTTACGCAACATTAAAGAAAAATACGAGCGAGAGATGGGAAAAGTGCGTGATCGCTTACCAATACACTTGGGCGTTGTATACGCCAGCCGCCGAACTCCTATCCGCGCCGTTTTGGATGCCGGCCGAGCGATGCTTGATTGTCGGACGATGGCACAACGATGGACGATCGAATCGTCGGTCAACGGACAGTCTTCAGAAGTAACCTTGGATATCAAGCGTAACGGTCATCAAATACGGTGGCGCATTCCATTGCGGATGAATGACGGAATGACTGAGGACCAGTGGTATCCTTACATTTTTTTGGATACGAGAGGCGACGACAAGAAGGTGGATGACGCACAGCGGCGTGCAGTCAAGATTGACTGGCCGGCTGAAGCGTGTTGGATTGTCCACGCTGGCGATCTGCGCGAAGGGGAGGTGATTTATGTCTGGCCTTCCACCTTCGACTTCGAATTCCTCGACACCACCGCCCGCCGCTTTGAAATCCATTACGACGAGGAAGGCCGACGGCCCCGCCGCACCCGACCTTACTACCTGGAAGACCTGGACCGGCTGGAGGGTCTGTGGAACTGCATGAAGCGTCTGACCAAAACCCAACGTCACCAGGTGATCCGCACCATCGAAGCTACCCGCGAGATGTGGTACGGGCAGGATGCCGGTGGCGCGTCTACCAAAGACGACGTCTTCCGACAATTCGTGGCCGACACTTTAGCCGGTGCCCAGTGGGAATGGCAGAAATTCCCTACTGAATGGCAAGAAAAACTCATCCAGGCCGGCGTCCGCGGAGAGTTGACCGACCTGGCCGAATTGCATATGGAAATCCTGAAAGAATAAGGAGGCATAGATGGCAACCTACAAACGACAACGCTACTTGCTTATGACCACCGATCCGGTCCACATCGGTACCGGCGGCTACCGTCTGGGGCGGGTAGACAACAGCATCGTGCGGGAACCTGGCACGCGCATTCCCAAAATCCCGGGCACCAGCCCGCTCTTACGCAGCCCAGCTCTACGAGACCCCCGAAGCCGCTGGGCAGAGTCAAGACAAAGTGAAGGAACCGGATAAAAACCCGGTCTGCTATACCTTTGGCTATATTAAGAAAGACAAAAGTGGCGACGAGGAAAAAACGACAGCCTATTCTGGCGTGGTCAACGTCTTTGACGCCCACGTGCTGCTCTTTCCAGTCCATTCGATGGCCGGACCGGTGTGGGTGACAACTTGGGGTCGGTTGAAAGACGCCGGCTTTAGCGTTAAAAAGGGCGAGCAAGACCTTGCTCAAGAACCCAATTTCGGCGAAGCCTTTTTAACCTGGGAACGGACAAATGCGCTCAATCTGGGCTGGCTGATGGTCAATGTGGCCGGCAAAGTTACTGTGGGTGCGCCGGACAAATGGAAGGATCAAGAACGCTGGAAGGCAGTGGCCAGCCACATCGTTCTGGTACAAGACGCGTTCTTCAGTCAAGTAGTCAACAGCAACCTGGAAGTTCGCACATCGGTGGCCATAGACCCAGAGAGAGGCGCAGCGGAAGACAAGGCCCTGTTCACCTACGAGGCGCTGCCTCGTGCCACCTTTCTGACGATGGAGGTGGTTCTGGATGATTATCGTGATGCCTGGCCACTATCTCAACACTGTCAGAAGAAAACCGCAAAAGGAAACGTATTGCCCGGCAATCAGCAGTGGTCTGGTCCGTTGCAGGTCGTGAAAGCCGGATTGCAGATGATCGAATGGCTGGGCGTGGGTGGCATGGGCACGCGCGGCTTTGGTCGGTTGGCTATTGTTGGCGAGCCTCTGGAACAAGCCTATGGCAAGGAGAAATGAAAATGAGCAACACCACACAACTCAACCTGGATCGGCTGGCGGCAAAGCATGCACAAGCGATTATTAACAGCACGGCGGATAAAAAGGCCAGCGACGTGGACAATACCGTTACCAAAGCCTTGGGCGTGCTTCAGGAGAACGGTGTCTATGCTTGCTTTCTCTACCTGTTTGCGAAAGAAAAGGAAAACGGCCGCGTGGTGGTCGAAGAGATGCTTAATTTACTGGCTGGACTGAACTTTGGCTGGGGCAAACCCGAAGATAGCAGCGCCGAGAAGGTGTTGCGCCATATCAGCGACAAAGTGACAGTTGACCTGGAACGCTTGCTGCTGGTTAAAGAGACCCTGGAACAGATGCTGATCTACGCCCGCTATGGGGCCAAAGCGCGCAGTTGAGGAGGGTATTATGACTTGGCAGGCCTACGAGGTAATCTTTCGCCTCCGCACCCCCATGCACGTTGGTTGGGGAAAGATCGGCAACTTGCAATGCGCCCGTCCTTACGTCACCGGCCGCGCACTGTGGGGCGCGCTGACGATGCGCCTGACGCGCGATGCGGTCCAAGGTCATGGCCCAGCGACTAACTTGCAAGATTACCGGAGGATTGGAGGTCAAGTCCATCGGGATTTGGCCTTTACCTATTTCTACCCGGCACTGAGATCGGAAGATGCCTACCGGGTGGCGTGGCCGTGGGAGAACGAAACCACTTTTCGCCGCCGCTTTCTCAGCAGCTATCAGGGGACCGCTCTCTCCTATCCACAGCAATCCGCCGCGGAGGGAACGTTGCACGAGGTTGAGTTCATCTCTCCTAACACGTTAGATACCGGTGAAGCGGTATTTCTAAGAGGCTATGTGTTTGAAAGAGATGGTTGTACTTTGAATTGGCAGTCGGCTCTCAAGCGGCTGCAAATGGGCGGCGAGCGCGGGTATGGTTGGGGAGATGTCGAATTGGTGATTGCTGAGCTGTCTGCTGATGAACGTATTTTTGACGGCTTAGCTACATTTGAAGGAGGGGGTGATGTTCCAATTATCCACTCGCCAGCTGATGGACGCTTGCTAGCTCACACTCTGACCGCAGACCTGCCGGTCGCCGGTGACGTAGAGCCATTAGTAGGCCGTGAGTGGCGATCAGACAATCCCCGTCGTCGTCATGTCGGTCAGCATGTCTCGTTTAGCGGCATCTGTTTTACCCCTGGAAGCTTAGTGCGAGAAATGCTTGATTTTGAAGTGAAAGAGTTTGGTATATGGCAAGCGCTGGACAATAAGGCGTAAGATCGCCCATGTTCATAGTGTTTAGTCAAGTGTGTCTGCAGGGGAAGAGGCTTTCCTGAGTTTAGAAATGGCTTCCCGGAATCCTGATAAGCTTTTCTGACTGTACCTTTCGTTCATATTCAGTAATACCCAGATAAACCACTTTGTAAACAGCCTCTGGCTCAGAAAAAACCTCTATAACCTTGCTTCTTCTTTTGATTTCCTTCATAAGCCTTTCCAATTGATTGGTAGTGTAAATGAATCTCCTGATTTTCTGAGGATAATCCATAAAGGTAGTGAGGCTGTTAAAATTCTCTTCCCACCTTTTTACTACCTCAGGATATATTTTTCTCCATCTTTCCTTGAACTCAATAAGAGCCTGCCTGGCTTCTTCCCGGTTTGATGCTCTGTTACCCCCCAAATCCCCCCGTCAACGGGGGGACTTCCTCTCCCTCCCCTTTGACGGGGAGGGTTTGGAAGGGGCTTCCTTTCTCAAAGCTCCCTTTATGGCGTGAAGAACACAAAGCTGGAATCTTGATCCAGGAAATTCCATAAGAACTGCTTTTTTAAGTCCTTACTTAGGGCGACGCATGCGTCGCCCCTACATGTGCCTGAAAGGGTGACGGTGGAGAGCCAGAGCGAGAAGTCAGCAGATGCCGTAGTAGCTGCCTGCTCAACTTCTCGAACTGCCCGGTTCGGACCCGCATGCCGGGTGGTGTGGGAGGGGATCGATCAAACTGAACGCCCCTGTCCCGATTATTTGACATCTTCCGGAGATCTAGAAAAACAGTATGAATAGATTTTTAAGATCGGGATTCCGTAACGTTTTGAAATCTCTCGGCATGATTCGTATTCGGGCACAAGCCGCTTCGAACCGTCTGGTTCATCAAAGACTTTCACTTTTACATCTCCCCAGGGGGTGTTGATAGAGCCTTCTCTGCGGTTCAAAGCAATTCTGGAGATACTGTAAGTCCTTACTCCCGCCGTCGTGGTTTCCAAAAACAGAATATTTTCCAAGATGTCTTTCAGAGCAGGTGGGCAAAGCACAGAAATAGTTGCAGCAGGTCGGTTTTTCTTCATGATGATAGGAGTCAACCATACATCCATGGCACCGCAAGTAAAAAGTTTTTCCATTGCGTGTTCGTATAATTCCGGAGGCATATCGTCAATATTGGCTTCTATAACCACGAGTTCTTCCGCTATTCTGGCGCAAGTGGGTGATGCTATAAGCAATCTTAACATATTCGGTGGATGAGAAGCTGGATGACTTCCCACGCCGTAACCAATTCGCTCGATTTTACATGGTGGAATAGGACCAAAATGTGTAGAAAGAGCCCTTAGAATGGCGGCTCCAGTTGGGGTAACGAGTTCTCGAGTTGTTTCTACTCCATAAACCGGAACGCCTTTTAGAATATCCAGTGTCGCTGGTGCGGGAAGAGGTATGATGCCGTGTTCTGTCATTATTGTTCCGGTTGTGTTCATAGGTAGAGGTGAAGATTTTAGTTCGTAGATTCCAAGGTTGAATAGAGCCATTAAGCTTCCCACAATATCCGCTATTGAATCCAAAGCGCCCACTTCGTGAAAGTGAACGTCTTCTAAGGACGTATTATGAATGGAGCTTTCAACTTCGGCTATGATTCTAAAAATCTCTATTGCTTTTGATATGACCCAGTCAGGAAGTGAACTTTTCTCGAGTAGAACTTGTATGGAACGATAGGTTCTGTGGTGTTGTTGAGAAGAGTTTTTGATTCTTACGAGCGCTCTCGTTCCCCAGAGGCTTCCTCGCCTTTCTTTCCGGATTTCAACTTCCACAGCACCGTTCAAAAGATTTCCAAGAGCATCATTGACGTTATCTAGAGACGCTCCTAAATCTAACAATGCACCAAGAAACATATCCCCACTGGCGCCAGAGAAACAATCACAATAAATAAACCTTCGGGAATGTTGTTCCATAATCTGAAAGGTCCTAAAGCTTTATGGCAGCTAGAGGTTCATCCTGTTCTGCAATGAAAAACTGAACACAACGCCACTGAGGTTGATTCCGAAGAGTTGATACTATGTTGTTCATCACGAGATCCTTCGAATTATTAATTTTGCTAAGGTGAGCCAAACACAGCACTTCTAGTTCCTGGTGGGAAATTTCACGGCACAGTTCTAATGCCTGATCGTTTGAAAGATGACCGACTCGACTTCTTATGCGTTGCTTGAGGTGGATAGGGTAGGGACCGTTTTGGAGCATTTCAACGTCGTGATTGGATTCTAGAATAATTGCCTGACACTTGCTGATGCAGGATTTTACGAGGTTTGTAGGCGTTCCAAGGTCGGTGCATATAGCAAGTCTGGTGATCCCATTGGCGATAACAAAACCGGTGGGATCTGAAGCATCGTGAGGAAGAGCAAAGGGAAGAATAGTTAAGTCCCCAATTTCAAAGGGTTTGCCTCGCGTAAAAAACCTTTTTCTTGGAATATTGTTGGTCTTGGCAGGAAGGCTTTGAAATGTTTCCGGTGAAATATAGACTTCCAGATTATACATACGGCTTAGGGGACCGAGTCCACGCACATGGTCGTAGTGTTCATGAGAAACCACAACGGCATCAAGTTGAGATGGATCTATAGATGACGTTTTCATTCTTTCTTTAAGGGCTTTAACAGAAAGCCCTGCATCTATGAGGATACAGGTGTTGTTTGTCCATACGAGACAGGCGTTTCCGGATGATCCACTTGACAAAACCTGGAAACAAAGTGTTCCCATAAATTAAACCTTTTTATAACAGGTTGATTCCATTCCAGAAATTCCTATCAGGACTGCAGTAGGCGAATTAATTTATCAAAATCTTTGTTTCTTATAGGTCCGAGTAAAAGCATGGAAAGATCGTCAATAAGGGGTAGAGACCTTAACCATTGACTCATATCATCCAGCGATATCGCCAGAATTTGAGCCTCGATTTCTTCCGGAGGTATATCCCGCCCATGAACGATTTCATTTTTTGCAAGCCGATTCATGTAAGCGTCTGTCCCATCCATGTTCAAATAAAGGCTTCCCACAAAGCAATCCTTTGCTCTGGAGAGTTCACTTTCGCTGATTCCATTACTTCTGATTTTTTCCAGTTCATTTATAACAACCTGGAGTAATTCATCGGCTTTGGATGGTTCTACAGCGGCGTAAATACCAAACATTCCGGTATCTTCGTAAATGTTAAGGAAAGAATAAATGGAATAAGCAAGTCCCCGCTTTTCTCGCACTTCTTGAAAAAGACGACTGCTCATACTATTTCCCAAAACCATATTGAAGACGTAAGCCAGGAACCGTGATGGATCCTTCAGAGAAACACCCTGAGTGCCGATGCAAATATGGAGTTGTTCGAGTTTTTTGAAAATAGCTTCCCGGAATACATTGCGTTTTGGGCAGGATCTTTGAGTGCGACTCTGACCGTTAGGCTTGAGATTACCTAAAGCCGGCTCTACCAAACCGATGAACTGATCATGATCCACATTTCCTGCGGCAGTTATTACTAGCTGTTCAGGATGGATTATGCTGTCTTTGAAACTTAGCAGGTCTTCTCTACTCATAGACAGAACCGAAGATTTATAGCCACATACAGGATGTCCAAGGGGATGACCTGCCCAGAATTTTTCGCAAAAGAGCGTATGAATATAGTCTTCGGGTGAGTCTTCGATCATGTTGATTTCTTGAATTATAACCTGTCGCTCACGGTCTAACTCTTCTGAATCAAAACAAGACTCAAGGAGAATATCCTGAAAGACATCTATAAGTCTTGGCAGGTGCTTATCCAGCACCTTGCCGTATATACAAAGATTTTCCTTGGTTGTGAATGCGTTGGAGTATCCCCCAAGAGCGTCCAGTTCTTTGGCAATTTCTTTAGTTGTTCGCCGCTTGGTTCCTTTGAATAGCATGTGTTCTAGAAAATGGGTGATTCCTTCTCTCGCTGGTTCCTCATCTCTGGAACCAGCATTGATCCAGAATCCAACGGATACTACATGGGAAAAAGGAATCTTTTCTGTAACTACACGAATGCCGCTTGGAAGAACCGTTTTTTCCGCCATAGTTTCCTAACGTTTTCTTGGTTGATGGTGTCGATGTTCTGATGTGACTTGCTCCATAACAGCTTTTCTACTCAGCTTGAACCGCCCATCCTTATCAATTTCTATAACTTTAACAAGCACCTCATCGCCTTCTTTTACTACGTCGCTTACATTTTTGACTCGCCTGGTATCAAGCTGAGAAATGTGAATAAGGCCTTCAAGATTTGGGCGAATTTCAGCAAAAGCACCAAAGTCAGTAATTCTTGTGATCTTTGCCGTGTAGATTTGTCCGACCTCTGGCTCCAGCATTATTAGCTTGACCCTGTCTAAAGCCTTCTGACAGGCTTCGGGATTCAAACCCATGATAACCACTCGCCCATCTTCTCCAACATCTATCTTGGTTCCCGTCTCCGCTATGATCTGTTTGATTACTTTACCACCTGGTCCGATCAGATCCCTGATTTTTTCAGTGGGGATCTGAGTAACGGCTACTCTTGGAGCGTAAGGGGAAAGCTCTGGCCTTGGAGCGCTTATAACCGAGCGCATCTTTTCGAGAATAGCGAGTCGGGCTCTTCTGGCTTCCTCAAGAGCTTTCCGCATAATTTCTCTAGTAATGCCAGAAATCTTAATGTCCATCTGGAGAGCCGTTACACCTCGGTCATTGCCTGTTACCTTGAAGTCCATATCACCGAGATGATCCTCATCCCCAATTATATCGGTTAGAATAGCTACTTTGTCGCCTTCCTTAACTAGCCCCATGGCAATACCTGCAACCATGTCTTTTACAGGAACTCCGGCGTCCATAAGAGAAAGAGTAGCGCCGCAGACAGTGGCCATTGAGCTAGAGCCGTTCGATTCCAGCACTTCCGAAACAACTCTAATGGTGTAGGGAAAAGTTTCGGAGTCAGGAAGAATGGGCTGCACGGCTCTTTCGGCTAGAGCTCCATGTCCAATCTCACGCCTGCTGGGTCCTCGTAGAGGCTTGACTTCGCCTACACAGAAAGGCGGAAAGTTGTAATGGAGCATGAATGACTTGAAGGTTTCCCCTGTAAGAGCTTCTATTTTTTGCTCATCGGACGAAGAACCTAGAGTTGTCACGGCCAGGACTTGAGTCTCCCCGCGACGGAATATGGCTGAACCATGGGTTCGAGGCAGAACGCCTACCGCAATTTCAATAGGCCTGATGTCGCTCATTCCACGTCCATCAATACGTCGCCCTTCATCAACCATCATCTTTCGCACCACATCCCGCTCCAACTCTTCAAGGATCTCTTCGATCTCTTTCTGAGAATCGGGATAACTTTCAGCCAGCGAAGATACAACCTGTTCGTGAAGAGCTTTCTTTTTTTCCTTCCGAAGCATCTTTTCAGGCGTAGTCATTACTTCTCGAATCGATTCCAAAGCTATAGCCTTTACTGCTTCCACCAGTTCTTGGGGCTTTTCAGAGACAATACAAGTTTGTTTAGGATGCCCTATCTTTTGTCGAAGCTCTTCCTGAATGTCAATCATGGGTTGAATGGCTTTATGAGCCAGTTCCAGAGCTTCCAGCAGGTCTTCTTCTGGCACATAGTGCGCTCCACCTTCTACCATAACGATAGCTTCTTTTGTGCCAGCCACTACCAGATTGATATCGCTCTTACTGAGTTGTTCTATGCTCGGATTAATAACAAAATTTCCGTCAACTCTTCCTATCCTTACCGCCCCTATGGGACCCAGGAAAGGAATGTCCGAAATGTGGAGAGCTGCCGAGGCGCCAGTTATAGCTAGCACATCTGGTTCATTTTCCTGATCGACTGATAGAACGGTAGCTATAATTTGAATGTCGTGGCTGTAGCCCTTTGGAAAGAGCGGTCTTATGGGGCGGTCAATAAGTCGCGACGTGAGCACCTCTTTTTCACTGGGACGTCCGATTTCACGGCGGAAGAATCCACCAGGGATTTTCCCAGCCGCGTAACTCATTTCCTGATAATCAACCATGAGCGGGACGAAATCCACCCCTTCTCTTGTTTTTTCATCTCGAACCGCCGCGACCAAAACCACCGTGTCACCATATCGAATCCATACTGCACCGCTTGCCTGTCGGGCAACGTGCCCGGTTTCTATGGTAAGGATTCGACTCCCTACCTCTGCCGATACAGCAATACTTGCTGTGTTCATACCTTGTTTATGCTCCTTTAAGCTTTGAGTCTAAATTTTTTCTGTTTAGCCTCTCAATCCCAATCGATCGATAAGGCTTAGGTAACGATTCATGTCTCGTGATTTAAGGTAATTCAAGAGCTTTCTTCTCTGGCCGACTAGCTTAAGGAGCCCTCGTCTTGAGTGATAGTCTTTTTTGTGAACTTTGAAATGTTCGGTAAGATACCGGATCCTTTCAGTCAGAAGAGCGATCTGGACTTCTGGAGATCCTGTATCAGTTGGGTGAATTTTGAATGTTTCGATGATTTCCTTTTTCCTTTCTGGGGTCAATGTCACGGTTTCTTCCTCCTTTCACATGGAAGTTACACTAATACTTTTAATTGACGTCTTTGATTGTTTGTTTGCCTGGGCCACCATAAGGCTAGCAAGGTGTCCCCTGATGTGTTTAATATCCTGACAGGTATGTTGTCAGGATTTGCCAGTCCTTCTGCTTTGATTTCAAGATTTTTACGGATCTGACCGTGTTTAAGTCGTTCAATATCTTCATCCTCTATTGACAAAGCAGGCAGATGATCTAAAGCGTCGGCAAGATTTATGATAAGCCTGTGAATGTTTCCGGCTTCAATGTTTTCTTTGATCTCTTCTAGAGTCCAGGCGTCTTTTAGAGAAAATCGCCCGCTTTGTGTCCTGACCAAATGTTCCAACGTTCCGTAGCAGCCTAAGGTTCTGGCGATATCAGCTCCTAGCTGGCGCACGTAGGTGCCTTTGGAACATCTCGCTCTTAGTTTAGCTCTAGGCCATTCATGCTGAAGTAGTTCCAGTTCATATACAGTTACTTCCTTAAGTGGAGCTTCCACTGTTATTCCCTTTCTTGCCAGCTTATACAGCCTTTCTCCCTTGACTCTCGCTGCCGCATAGGCCGGGATCTTTTGCAAGAAGGTGCCTTTGAATTTTTGTAAAGCTTCTTCAAGTTTCTGTTGATCCACAGGTGGACCGTCATAGAAGTAAACAGTTTTGCCTGTGCGATCCAGAGTGTCTGTTTCGTGGCCAAAAAGCAGAGTAAATTCATAAACTTTATCATCATCTAAAAATTGATCGGCAATTTTCGTGCCGCTATTTATGAGAAGCACCAAAAGTCCTTCAGCAAAAGGATCAAGAGTTCCCCCATGACCAATTTTTTTAGGCTTGAGCCACTGTTTGACTCGCCGCACCACTTCAAACGATGTCATATTCACCGGTTTATGGACTATCATTATGCCATCAACCAGGAAGGGGGATCTCACCATCATTTGCCCTCGCTCTGCTCACTCTCGTCAATATACGATTCCAGTGAAGGAATAATAACAGCTTCTACTTGATCGATTTGCCCATCTATTCTGCAGGCTGATGCGTTGATGTGTCCTCCTCCCCCAAATTGTCTGGCAAACCTTGCTACATCCACAGATCCCTTTGATCTCAGTCCTACGTGGATAAGCCCGTTCTCGTCTTCTCTGAACAACACAGCTACTTTAACGGTTGCAACCTGCCTCAGCATGTTAACAAAACCTTCACCATCGTGAACGCTGGCTCCCGTTTCGCTTAGCATTTTTCTCGTAAGTCGAGCGGTAGCAATAGAATAGTTTTTGTGGTAGCGAAGAGTCTCCAGAACTTTTCCAAGCAACAACAACTTCTGCGGAGAGCAGGATTCAAAAATCTGCTGGGCTATCTTGTGAGGGGCTGCCCCGGAACTTGCCAATGATGCGGCAATTTCCAGAACCTTCTGAGAAGTGTTTGAGAATTGAAAAGATCCCGTATCAGTTAAGATGCCAGTATAAAGACATGTTGATACAGGTGGCGTGAGAGAAATATTCATGAAATGGAAAATATCAAAAAGCATTTCGCATGTGCTACTGGCGGATGATTTTACCCAGAAGACATCTCCAAATGGATGTTCGTGGACGTGGTGATCTATATTTACAACAAGTTTTGACGAGTCGAGGAAATTTAATAGCTTTTTGCCACCTCGGTCGATAGAGCCGCAATCAAGAAACACCACTGTGTCAACTTCAAGGTGGGAAATTTCCTCTGGATCGTTAGTAACTTCCTGTGCTCCTTCAAGAAAACGAAAAGTTGGTGGAATGCCGCTTTCACAGTAGCTTTTAACTTTTTTCCCCATACCTTTTAGAACAGCTTGAAGAGCAAGCATCGATCCAACTGCGTCTCCATCCGGATTGAAATGAGTCACCAGAAGGTAAAATTTCCCATTTTCTAGCACATCAGCTACTTTTTTAATATTGGCTTCGTCATCCTGGGACATTGCAAACCTTAGTTGATTGTGCGCTTGGTTTTTAGGGAGTGTTAACATCATAACTGGCCCTGTTCGTCTTTGGATTTAAGCGAGTTCAAAATCCATCCGATTCGCTCGCTGTGATCGAAAGAATCATCATAGACAAAAGAAAGTCTTGGTATAGATCGCAGATGAATGCGCTCCGCCAATTCACGGCGTATGAATCCAGCGGCACTTTCCATTGCTACTTTTAATTCTGCTCGGTCACTTTTATGAAACGTTTCGCAGTAGAAAACAGTTGCTTCCTTGAGATCGTCCGTCATCCGAACTTCCGTAACGGTAATTCCCTGGATGCGAGGATCCTTCACCTTGCGGTGAAGAATTTCTGCTATTTCCTCTTTAATTAAATCAGCAACCCGTAGTTTTCGGGGATATTTTCTCATAATTTATCCTCTCAATAATGGATAAGCTCTATTTCCTGGTCGATAATTTCCGCCAGTTTGAGCGAATCCACATATTCGGTGATTTTATCAAGGATGGTATTTACTGTGCGTCCATCCTTGCCAACTACAGCAATAGCAAGAGTGGTTTTCTGGTAAAGATCATGATCATCCACTTCTGCAACGGAAGCGTTAAACCTGTTACGGCATCTTTCCACAAGGCTTTTTACAACCTTTCTTTTTGATTTGAGCGACATGCCTTCAGGAATAATTAGAGTAATGCGAGAAATCCCCACGGTCATTGCCATCTTTAACGCTTATCCTGGGAGTCTTGTTTTGATTCCTGAATTGAAGTGCCATCAATGGTTGGTTTTACTTCTTCCATCGTATAAACTTCGAGTATGTCGCCAACCTTTATGTCGTTAAAGTTTTCGATAAGAATTCCGCATTCAAAACCAGCCTTAACTTCGCGAGCATCTTCTTTAAACCGTTTAAGCGATATTATCCTTCCATCATACACCACCACCTGATCACGAAGCACGCGCACCTTGGCTCCCCGCTGGACCACACCACTTGTTACATAACAACCCGCTACCGTGCCAACTTTTGAAATATGAAATGTCTGGCGCACTTCGGCTCGTCCCAAAACTTTTTCCTTATATTCAGGTTCAAGCAACCCTTCCATTGCTGCTTTGATGTCATCGATGAGCTGGTAAATAACATTGTAAAATCTTACATCGACCTTTTCTCGCTGAGCTATTTCCTCGACTTTAGCGTCTGGTCTTACGTTAAAACCGATCACAATGGCATTCGATGCCGATGCTAGCATAATGTCAGTTTCATTGATTGCTCCGGTGGCTGAATGGATGATGTTGATTTTTATTTCGGGATGCGAAAGCTTCCTGATGGCTTCAGCAAGTGCTTCAAGAGATCCCTGAACATCGGTCTTAAGTATGAGATTAAGTTCTTTAAGCTGTCCTTCTCGGATTTGTTCATAAAGCTTTTCCAAAGTAACCTTTGTTGTGAGAGAGATCTCTCGTTCGCGCTGTTTTCTCAAGCGATATTCGGCCAGAGTTCGAGCCTGTTTTTCGTCGGCCACTACAGCGAAGTCATCACCTGCTTGAGGCACCCCTGAAAGTCCTATTACTTCTACTGGCATGGATGGTCCTGCTGATTCAATACGCTGTCCAAGATCGTTGAAGATGTTTCTAACTTTTCCATAGTGGACTCCGCATACAAAGGCGTCTCCCAGCTTAAGTGTGCCTTCCTGGATTAAAACTGTAGCTACGGGACCTCTACCCTTTTCAAGCTTCGCCTCAATGACTCGACCTCGAGCGGGTTTGTCAGGATTTGCTTTGAGTTCCATCAATTCCGCCTGGAGAAGCACCATTTCCAGTAAGTCTTCAATACCGATTTTCTTTTTCGCCGATACTTCTACCATTATAGTATTGCCGCCCCATTCTTCGGGTATAAGCCCCTGTTCCGCCAATTCCCGTTTGACTCGCTCAGGATTTGCATTTGGTTTATCTATCTTGTTAATGGCAACAATTATTGGCACTTGAGCGGCTTTAGCATGATTTATTGCTTCAATTGTTTGTTGCATTACCCCATCATCAGCCGCAACAACCAGAATAACTATATCGGTTACTTTTGCACCTCGGGCTCTCATTGCGGTAAATGCTTCATGACCTGGGGTATCAAGGAAAACGATGTCTCCTTTATCAAGATGCACATGATAGGCTCCAATGTGCTGAGTAATGCCTCCAGCTTCTGCAGATGTAACGTTGGTGTGGCGAATAGTGTCGAGGAGCGATGTTTTTCCGTGATCCACGTGACCCATAACGGTTACAACAGGGGGACGAGGCTTAAGATCTTCAGGGCGGTCTTCCTGAACAGCTAAAATCGTTTCTTCTTCTATGCCTTTCTTTTCCACTTCGTAACCGAATTCAGAAGCCAAAATAGCAGCCGTATCAAAGTCTATAGCTTGATTTACCGTAACCGGTAGTCCTAGAAGCAGGAGTTTCTTGATAACTTCGGATGCTTTAACGCCCATTTGGTGGGCCAGTTCGCCTACAATGATAGCATCTTCAACACGAATCTTTCTTTTCGCCGCCTTTGGAGGAAGAGTGCTGGGTTGTGGTGGTGCTTCAGCTTTCGTGATGGATATCTTTGATGGCTCTCGAACTTCATCAAGTATCTTTCGATCATCTCGCTTCGGTTTTAAGAATTTTGACGGAATATCTACATCTTCTTCTTCGCGTTCTACTTTGATGTCCTCTTTTGGTCTAAATTTCTTTGGCGACTTAATTTGTTTTTTAGGAGCAGCTTCTTCTACAACAATACGAGTTCTTACTTTGGATTCTAAAATTTCTTCGTGATCTTCTTCTTCGACGGGTGGAATTATTTCTGGCAACTGGATAATCTTTGCTGGTTCTTCCTTTTTCGGTTTCCTTCTTCTGCGGCGTCTATGTCTTTTAGGTTTAAGAGGTTTTTCTGATTCTTGAACTGCCTCAGCTTCTTCAGACTCAAGTTTTTCTTCTGAAATCTTAGTATCTTCTTCGATTTCCTGTTTTATTTCCTCCGTCGTGATTGCTTCATAAACCTTTTCCGGTGCGGCAGTCTCGGCTTTGGTTTGTTCAGATGGAGCTTTGACTTCTAGATCTAAATCTTCAGAAATTTCTGGTATCTGCGGCGGTGTTTCTATTGTTTCCTTTTCTACCTTTGCTGATTTTTCGAGGTCTTCTCGGACTATTTCCAGGCTACGTGATTCTTTAAGTTCAGTGACAATTGCAGTTTCAGCCTCTGGTTGTGGAATTGTTTCGTCTGTAACAGGTGCCTTGGCGGATATGGCGGTTTTTTCTTCGTAAAGATGCCCCATCTCCAATTCCTTTTCTACTAATTCAGGTGGGGAAATATCAACCAATTCTTTTTGTTTATGATCTTCTTCTACGACAATTGGTGTTTCAATAGTTGGTTCTGCTGATACTACTAACTCTTTTTCAATTTGTTCTTCAATTTGCTCTTCAGGCGCGGTTTTTGGAGGTTCTGGAGAAATAGCCGGTTGAGATGTTACAACATCTTCAGCTATTACTTCTTCCTCTTCTGGTTTTTGGTAGTCCTTTTTAGGCTTTTTCTTAACAATGACCTGCTTTGTAGCTGCCATAATATTCTCAACGACGTTACCTGAGGGTCTAGCGAACTTTTTAAAAAATCGGCGCAGGTAATTTGCATCGTCGGTGCTCAGGATACTCATGTGATTCTTATAGGGAATACCGAGCTCATTCATTTTATCTAGGAGCTCTTTTGGAGATATGTTTAATTCTTTTGCTAATTCGTGAACTCTTAACCGCGCCATTCTTATGCTCTCCTGAAATCTATATTTGGGGGCTCTGGACGCTCAAACCTTTTGCTCGCCCTCGGAAGGCCCTTTCAAGCTTTTTGTTCCATTTTAGATATTGCAGGCACTCGTAGCAAACATAAGCACCTCGCCCGCTCATTCTTTGTAAAGTATCTAAAATTACAACCCCATCTGAATTGAGAACAAGCCTTAACAATTCTTTTTTCGGCTTCTTTTTACCACACACTATGCACGTTCTTATGGGGATATGGCATTCTCTAGTTACCGTCATTAGCCTTTTGATGTCCTTTTCCTGATAACGTTAAGAGCTTCGGTCTTCAGTCCTTCAATTGTGGACTTGGAAAGTCCCATGATTGATTCCAGGTAGTCAGTATCGGTGTTTACGAATTCTTCAAGTGACGTAATACCCTCATCAAAAAGCATATCAACCAAATCTTCTGTCATGTTTTGGAGAGTGAAAAATTCTTGATAACGACCATCTTTACGGCGTTCGTATCGAGTTTCGCTTGTTACATCAATCTTCCAATTTGTTAGTTTAGCTGCTAGACGAACATTTTGGCCTCGTTTTCCGATTGCGAGCGATAGTTGGTCATCCGGGACTATAACTTCGACAGCTTGATTAGCCTGATCAATTATCACTTTACTTATTACCGCCGGAGCCAGGGCATTTACAACAAACTTTGCAGGATCCACATTCCATTGTATTATGTCAATCCTTTCTCCTCTAAGTTCCTGCACAACTTTTTGGACTCGATTACCTTTGACTCCCACACAAGCTCCAATAGGATCAACGGATGGATCTTTAGAAACAACGGCTATCTTTGCTCTCGAACCAGGTTCTCTTGATGCTGCGATGATGCTTACTATACCTTCCTGAATCTCCGGAACCTCCAAAGCAAACAGTTGAATAAGGAAAGATGGATGGGTTCTGCTGACGATTATTTGTGGACCCTTGCCGGATTTTTTTACTTCTAGAATATAGGCTCGCACCCGATCCCCTGGTCTGTAATTGTCCTGAGGGATTTGCTCCTTTACGGGAAGGAATGCTTCTGCTTTGCCGAGATTTATGGTTACGCCTGTTTTATCTACGCGTTGGACTACTCCATGAATGATTTCCCCTCGGCGGTGCTTAAATTCTTCATAAACAGCGTCCCTTTCAGCATCCCGTAGTCTTTGAAGAATTATTTGCTTTGCTGTTTGAGCGGCGATTCTTCCAAGCTTTGTAGGATCTAGCGATATCCCTACCTCATCTCCTACCTCCGCCTCGGGAGCATACTTGGTGGCTTCTTCTATAGACATTTCCCAGTTAGGATCTTTAACTTCATCTACTACTTTGTAAAACTTGACCGCTTCAATTTCACCTTTTTCTTCGTCCCATCTTACCAATATTTCGGCCTTCGAGCCGAGCTTTTTTCTGATGGTTGTAGCTATTGCTTCTTCCAGAGCTCCAATTAAAACTTGTTTCTCTATTCCCTTTTCTCTGCTGACCTGGTCAATCAGCCTTGCTAGCTCTGACATTGTTGTCATGCTTTGTTTTGTCTCCTTATTTATCACACAAGGGTATATGTTTAATTTTTTGCTTTTTTTTCGCTTTTTCTGTTTCAAAATAAGCAAGATTTGCTTTTTCAATCAACTCAATCGGAATAGTGAAAGTTTCTCTATCACATTCTAGAGTGATTTCACTTTCAGAAACCCCTTGTAGAAAACCCTTGAAGTTTTTCCGTTTAGATATGGGGCTATATGTTTTTACGGTAATTATGCTTCCAACATGTCGAGAAAAGTGTTCCGGTTTTTTTAGTGGTCGATCCAAACCAGGGGATGAGACTTCAAGGTGGTAAGCGTGATGAATAAGATCGACTACATCAAGAAAGTCGCTAAGAGTGTAACTGACTCGAGAGCAGTCCTCTATAGTTATACCGTCCTTATGATCTATGAAAACTCTAAGCACATACCCCTGAGGCTCTCGACGAAACTCAACGTCAAGAAGCTCGACACCCTCTGAGCTTACCACAGGCTCGATCATTAATCTAATTTTCTCAACCAACTCTTTTTCCTTTTTGTCCACCACTTTTTATCCCACCACAAAAAAAGAAGTGGGCAAAGAGCCCACTTCTTTAGCAGACCAAGATCATTCTCAGGTTCAACTATTGTGCTACATGTTTACCACAACGTTTTCCCCATAGCTGATCCGTCCACTAATCGAAGCAGGCACTCCCGAGAAGCACCCCCTCAATAAGGGACTTTCGCGTTTTTCCCACGAACTTTGGAGCGGGCAACGGGCCTCGAACCCGCGACCCCAAGCTTGGGAAGCTTGTGCTCTACCAACTGAGCTATGCCCGCTCTCAAAAGCCACATTTTAACTATATCTTTCCTGATGCAAAGTCAAGAAATTCTTGAGTATCTGGGTTGGCGTAATATAAGAGTGCACAATTTCCGGGCTTACACAAGAATAGCGAGGTAAAGTTTGCAAAACATCTAATCACGGTAAGCTATCCTTAAGAGGCAAACTGGATTAAGAGTTCTTAGTTGTTATCTCCAGTAAGAAATATAGTTTCTCCTTCGTTGTAAGCGTCCCATAATCATTCCTATAACCCATCCGCAGAAAAGCACTCCAGCACCAGTGAGAAACCATTTGATTCGCTCGGAATTTTTTGCTCTGCGACTTTCTTCCTGAAGCTTATCTCGCTCTTCCTTAAGAGATGCTATATTTTTCTGAAGAGAGTCGTGGGTTTGCTTGAGTGAAAGAAAGTCGGCAGCTTCTGTCTGGAGTTTGGTGTATTGAGCTTTGGATTCTTCTAGTGCTTTTTCCATTGACGCTATAGTTTGCTTTAGTGATGCAACTTCATTTTCGTATTGGGTGATTGTCGTCTTTAGGCTTTTATTTTCTTCCGTAAGCTGAACTACGTCCTTGGTGCTTGGGGGAGAAGAAGTTATATGACGCTTGTGGACCCATCCTTCTTTTCCGGAAAATGGTCCCTCTTTGGGAACCACCAGGCACCATCCCCCCTGTTCCTTTTTAACCTCTACCGATATACCAGGTGTCAGAGTGCCAATTAGTTTGTGGCTGGTTCCAGGACCTGTGCGAAATTGGATATCGACCCGATCAGTTACATAAGAGTCAGCTCCTAAGGCATTACCGGAGTAGATAAGGGAAAACACGAGAAACAACCATACCAGTGCCAATGTTTGATCTAGCTTTCTCATATTTTTTCCTTTCAATAATGGGATAGTTCTTTTTCAGGACGTTTTTAACAGATAGCTATTTTAAAAAAGCATTTCTTGAAACGCAAGAAATAAGGGGTGTTAACGGTTGTTTTTACGGAAGATACAGGTGAAATCATTTTTTACGCCCGCACTTGTTCAGCAGGAGTAAAAAGGTATTGTTGACTTTTTCACGATTTTCTTTCAATGTGAAAACGTAGTGGGGATAGTGGCTTATACTATTATTGTCTTGGAATTTTCTTGGAGAATAGCTCATGAAACCTCATACCCTTAAGTGCATTATCGATGGGAAGACAGTAAAAGAAAGAATTAAAGACCTGGCGGATAGGATTAATCAGGAATATTCGGGTAAGGATGAGCTTATCGTTATAGGAATCTTAAAGGGTGCTTTTGTGTTTCTAGCTGACTTAGTGAGGTTCATAAATTTACCTGTTAAAATTGATTTCATAAGGATTTCCAGTTACGGTTTGCAGGATGAAAGTAGCGGAACTATTAGAGTAACTAAGGACATAGAACTTCCCATTGAAGGTAAGGATGTTATTTTGGTTGAGGACATTGTTGATACCGGCTTAAGTCTGGACTGGGTGGTAAAATATATTAAACAGCGCGACCCCTCGTCTATGAAAGTTTGTGTATTAATAGACAAAATGGAAAGACGGGAATGTTCGGTGGAGATAGATTACTGTGGTTTTAAGGTTGAGAAAGGTTTTCTCGTAGGGTATGGTTTAGATTACTCAGAGTGTTATCGTCATCTGGATGGCATTTACGAAGTGTGCTTTATTTGATGTCGAGCAAGGGAGATGCTCATGATAGTTACGTGCGAATCCTGTGGAACTAAATTTAAGATCGACCCATCGAAAATTAAAAAGGATTCAGTAAAAGTTAGGTGTTCTAAATGCCGCCATGTTTTTACTATAGATTTGAGCCCTCCACAGGAAAAAGTAAAAAAGGATGAAAAAGTTATAGTTTTAGACGATTCCTTCGGGGAAGATATTGAAAAGATTACGGGCGGAACCAGAGATGTTCAAATAACAGACTATTTGCCTTCAGAAGATATCGAAAGGGAAGATGTTTCAGATCAAATTGAAGCAGAACATCCCGCCGCTGAAAAAAAGGCACGAGCCAGAACTTCTTCCTCTTTTGCGACTAATAAGCTTATCCTTGTTGCGTTGGTGGTTGTTGTTCTTCTCGGGGTTGTGTTCTATAAATTTGTGGGCAAACAACCAAAAACAGCACCAACTCAAGAGCCCTCATCCCAAGAATCGTTAGTCGGTCCTGCCGTAAAGCTTAATCAACAGACTCAAGCATTTTTCATTGAGAATGTCCAGGTGGGACAGATACTTGTGGTTCAGGGAGAGGCTGTCAATGGGGGTAAAACACCCGTAAGCTTTGTGCTTCTGGAAGGCAAATTGATTGGAACTAACGGTAAAGCTCTCATGAGTCAGCGGTTCTATGCAGGAAATCTTTTCAGTAAAGAAGAACTTGCCCAACTAACAGTTGATAAAATACAGGAACGCATGATGCGCCGTGAAGGAGATACACTTTCCAATGTTAGAATCAAACCGGGTGATAAAGTGCCCTTTATGGTGATTTTCTACAACTTGCCACCCATTGATGAGTTGTCCGATTATACGATCGAATTTATAAGCGCCGAAGTGGAAAAACCTTCAGGAACACCGGCGGGAACGGAGAAAAGCCAGACTCATTAGTTTCATTAGGTTCAGCTAGCTTTCAATAAGGGAGATCTAGAGATGCTGGATATTAGGTTTGTGCGGGAGAACATAGATAAAGTTGATAAGATGTTAAAAAATCGCCAGATGGAATTTGATCTTTCGCAGTTTAAGCAACTCGATGACAAGAGAAGGGAAAAGCTTCGAGAAGTTGAGCAACTAAAACACGAAAGAAACAAAGCATCCGAAGAAATTGCCAAGCTGAAGAAGGAAGGTAAGGACACCGCGACTCTCCTTGAAGAGTCCCGACAACTTTCTCAACGTATCAAAGAGCTTGATGATGAATTGGCTGAAATTGAAAAGAGGCTCGAGGAGATTCTTCTCTTTATTCCCAATATGCCTCATGAATCGGTTGTGGTTGGAAAAGATGAAAAAGATAACCCTGTAGTAAAAGTCTGGGGGGAGAAACCCTCTTTTGACTTTGAGCCCAAGCCTCATTGGGATATTGGTGAGCAACTTGGCATTCTTGATTTTGAACGGGCAGCCAAAATGACGGGAGCGAGGTTTACTCTCTATTGGGGAGTTGGTGCAGAACTGGAACGGGCTCTTATTAACTTTATGCTCGATATGCATACAGATAAGCATGGTTACACAGAGGTTCTTCCCCCCTTTATGGTTAACAGTTCAAGCCTTAGAGGAACAGGCCAGCTTCCTAAGTTCAAAAGCGATCTTTTCAAGCTAGAAGGCTGGGATTATTACCTTGTACCGACTGCTGAGGTTCCCGTTACCAATATTCATGCTGGTGAAATTCTCGATGAAGATCAACTTCCTAAATATTACACAGCCTATACCCCTTGCTTTCGTTCTGAAGCGGGATCTTACGGAAAGGACACAAGAGGGCTCATACGCCAACATCAGTTTAATAAGGTTGAACTCGTCAAAATTGTAAAGCCGGAAGATTCTTACTCTGAGCTTGAATCTCTTCTTGCTAATGCCGAGGCTATTTTACAAGCTCTGGGGCTTCACTATAGGGTTGTTAGTCTCTGCACAGGTGATCTTGGTTTTTCCGCATCTAAAACTTATGACATAGAAGTCTGGCTACCAGGCCAGAATGCCTATAGAGAAATTTCTTCCTGTAGCAATTTCGAGGATTTTCAGGCGAGGCGAGCGGATATTCGCTTTAAAAGAAAAGGCAAGAAAAAAACAGAACTCGTCCATACCTTGAACGGCTCCGGATTAGCTGTTGGACGCACAGTTGTAGCGGTTCTGGAAAATTATCAACAAAAAGATGGGAGTGTTTTAATTCCAGAAGCTCTTCGTTCCTACATGAGGGGCAAAGATTGTATAACACCTGTTAAAACCAGGTAAGAATTGGAGGAAACTATGACTAAAAGCCAATTGATTACAACTCTTGCTAAGAGTGAAGGAATTCCCCTTAAGCTTGCAGAAACTATAGTTAATATCACTTTCGATGTGCTGGAAGAGGCTTTGGTAAAGGGTGATCGGATAGAAATAAGAGGTTTTGGGAGCTTTAAGGTTAAGTCCTACGATGGCTACAAAGGAAGAAATCCAAGAACAGGAGAACTAATAGAGGTGGAACCAAAGCGATTGCCTTTCTTCAAAGTTGGTAAGGATCTTTATAGGCTTGTAAATAACGAATAATATGGATGTGGTGATATGAAAGTTTTCGGGAGTAGAGTCCCATGAAAGAAGGTGATTTCCTATTTAGAACCACAGTCCGAGTTCGTTATGCCGATACGGATGCCCAGGGACATGTCTATTTTGCAAACTACTTAGTCTATTTTGATATAGGCACAACGGATTATATGAAAGCTATTGGATATAGCTATGAAAAACTCCTGGAGGATGGCTACGACTTCTTTACTGTTGAAGCTTTGTGCCGCTACCGTGGAGAAGCCTTCTTTGATGATGAACTCGATGTTGGCGCCAAAATCTCTAACATAGGGAATTCAAGTTTTACCTTTAACCTTGCGCTTTTTAGGGGCAATATCTTAATAGCCGATGGACATATTGTAAATGTTATGATTGACCGATCATCTAAGAAACCGGTGAGAGTTCCGGAAGGTTTTAGAAAAGCAGTTGAAGAATTTGAGCAAAGGAGATGATAAGTCTATATTCCGTATAAGACCGTATAAAATGCGGAGAAAAATGAATGGTAGGAAGTAGACTGCTTAGATGGATTTGGATCCTGATTTGGTTGTCCCTTTTGGGATTTTTTTGTGCACTATGGATTTTTTCTGTCAAAGATAGATTATTAACCGAAGATTGGATCGATAAATTAGCTGATGTGGGCAACCTGTTTGGTATCATTGCAATTTATCTTATGGTTTTCATGATGTCTTTTGGAGTAAGGCTTCCTATCATTGAAAAACCTTTCGGTTTGGATAGTCTCATTAGATTCCATAAGAAATTTGGACCGATAGTGGTGTTTTTTGTTTTGGTCCACGTAGGTTTAAAAGTTCTTAAGTATTCCCAATTGGTTGGTGGAAGGTTAGAAGATGTGTGGGATTTTGTTGTTCAGTTTTATCCCTACTCATGGAATCTAATGGATAATGCACTGGTGATAGCTCGATGGACGGTTCTAATACTCCTTTTTGCGGTTCTTGCTGCCAAAGCCGGTCAGTATTTCCTTCCCTTCAAGCTGTGGAAACCTGTTCACGCCATGTTATACCTTGTAATTCCGGCTGCTCTTTTGCACTCTATCGCAATAAGCCGTGATATAAGAGTCTTCCCGATGACTATTGGGTGGGCAGTTTTGGGCATATCGTGGGTGGTGCTTTTTGGATATCGTCTTTCCTATATCGCTACCAGGAAAGCCCAGTGCCGATGGTTTTTGGAATCGGTCAAAGAAGAAACTCATGATACTAACACATATACATTTGTTCGCCACGAAGGTCCTGGGCGTTTTGGGAACTGGCTTCCTGGTCAGTTTGCAATATTTCGTTATGATACTGGGTTTTTAGGCTGGAGCGAGCCTCATCCGTTTACTTTGTCATCCGCTCCTGATGAAGGCAAAATATCCTGCACAGTAAAAGCCGTGGGATCCTTTACCAGAAATCTTAGAACTGTAGCCCCCGGAACTCCATTCCTATGTGAAGGTCCCTACGGTGTGTTTACTCCCAATTTTAAGAAAGATGCTCACCTTATATGCATTGCGGGAGGGGTGGGAGTAACCCCGTTCTTAAGCATTATACGCCATATAGCTAAGAAATCACTTCCAGTGAAAGTTACATTGATATGGGGCAATAAATCAAAGGCTGATATTATTGCTTACGAAGAACTTTCTCAGTTGGTTAAGTCTTCTTCCTGGCTCACAATAGTCCATGTTCTTAGTGAACAGCGCATAACTGATGAATTGTTAGGGGAGGTTAAAGACGACGGATTCTTTTGGGAGGAAGGCTTCGTAAGAGGAGTTATTTTCGAAAAATACATTACCGATCTTCGTGGCACTCAATTCTTTCTTTGTGGTCCCCCGCCTATGCAGCGTTTTGTTCTGGACGAACTGAAGCGAACCCTGAAAATTCCTTCGAGAAAAGTCAAAAGAGAGTTTTTTTCTTTTTAACATGCCCAACCACAAGACATCAAAAATCATATCGATGTTACAAAATCTGGAAAATGATCTTTCTATTTGTATGCGTTGTGGAATGTGTCAATCTGTGTTCTCTATCTACCGTGAAACTCACCGTGAGCCTGATGTTGCCCGAGGTAAAATCATTCTACTAGATGCCTTGAAAGATGGGATTTTTGAAAATGCTCGTGGCGTGCTAAAACGCCTTCAAAGATGCTTGCTTTGCGGTGCCTGCGAAGCAAGTTGTCCTGGTGGGGTAAAATGCTTGGAAATATTTTTCAAGGCAAGATCAATACTTTCTTATATCGAAGGTCTTCCAATTTGGGAACGAGTGTTTCTTAGAAAGATTTTTTCCGAACCGGAAAGGTTCCGAAATATAATGAACTTTCTGGCTTTGTGCCAGCCTCTCGCTGTTTCAAAGGTTAGTTCTAGTGTTGGCACTGTGCATGCTAGGATCCCTTTACCATTTTTTAAGAATCGGGATTTGATGCCTCTAGCAGAAAAACCTTTTAAGGATCGAATTCAATTGCTGGACATTTCCCAAAAAGCTGGACAGCCAAGAGTTGCCATTTTTATTGGATGCCTCGTAGATCGCATTTTTCCATCGGTGGCTGAATCGATGGTTGAAGTTTTGAAAACTAACCAGGTGTGGCTTTTCACTCCGGAAGATCAGGTATGTTGCGGTATTCCTGCTCTCTCTGGGTGATCTTGAGACCTTTAAGTTGCTCGTTCGCCAGAATCTAAAGGCTTTTTCCAGCAGAGTAGATATAATTGTGACCGCCTGTGCGACCTGTTCGATGACCATAAAAAAAGTATGGCCATCCGTGATGAGTGATGAATCATCAACGGTGAAAGAGGCAGTGCACACTCTATCGGGTAAGCTCATGGATATTGTGCAGTTTCTGGCTATGGGCTTTGCCAGGGATGTTGAAAAATCCAGAAACGTTTATCAGTCTTCCAAAACCAAGGTAACCTACCATGATCCTTGCCATCTTAGAAAGTCTCTTGGGATATGGAAAGAACCAAGAGAAATTCTTGCTTCCCTTCAGGAATACGAATTCGTGGAAATGTCAGAAGCCGATTCTTGCTGTGGCTTTGGAGGTAGTTTTGCTTTGAAACATGGCGATATTTCTGAACGCATTGGCGATCGAAAGATTGGCAATATTATTCAGACTGGGGCAGAGATTGTTTCGACGGCTTGCCCAGGGTGCATGTTGCAAATAGCAAGCGGAGTTTCTAAAGCTAAAGCATCTGTCCAGGTAAAACATATTGTTGAGTTAGTTGCAAATTCCCAGAATTACCGATGGACGTAAAAATTAAGGTTACAGGATTTTACAGTATGAATAATGTGAGCGCATCGAGTATTACTCTCATGGGGGAACGTTTTTAAACAGCCTTAAGATTGGCAATGAGAGTGTTCTAAAAATCTTTTCCATATAAGAAGTTTTCGAACCCTATCAATTGGCAATTGATGAAGATTTTGGTGTGTTGTAGAATTTCTAAACCTTATTTCCACCATGAAATAGGCTAATTTTTTAAAATCACTGGATTTGTGAGAATGCATTGTGATTATGTGTTATTGCTGTAGCGAGGATAAATAATGAGTGAATATAAATCTAGCTTTGATGATGGGCATCGGAGTAATTCAAATTCGGAAAAGCAAGGAGAAAGATTATTGTCAACAAACCTTCGCCTTGTTGCCTGGGAGATTACCAGAACTTGTAACCTTTCTTGCATCCACTGTCGCGCCGCTTCCATCGATGCCCCTTATCCTGACGAGCTTTCTACAGATGAAGCCATGAAACTTATCGACGATATTGCTACCGTGTCAAAGCCCATACTTATTCTCACCGGGGGAGAACCGCTTCTTAGAAACGATATTTTTCAGATCGCTTCTTACGGCAACGAAAAAGGCTTTAGAATAACCATGGCGACTAACGGAACGCTTGTTAAGCCTGATGTTGCTAAGGAGATGAAAAAGGCAGGGGTGCAGCGCGTCAGCATAAGCATTGATGGTGCTACTCAAGAAAGCCATGATAATTTCCGACAGGTGAAGGGAGCCTTTGAATCTGCCATAAAAGGGATTGAGACATTGAAGGCTTACGAGATTCCTTTTCAGATCAACACGACCATTACGGCTGTGAATAGAGAAGAACTTCCTGATATTCACAAGCTTGCTATGTCGCTTGGCGCTGTGGCTCATCATATATTTCTAGTTGTTCCAACGGGTAGAGCAAGAGATATGGCAGGGCAAGAGATTCCCCCTGAAGCCTATGAGGAAACCTTAAACTGGTTTTATGAGCAAAGGGGGAAGACCCCGCTTCAGCTCAAAGCTACCTGCGCTCCTCATTATTACCGTATTTTAAGACAGCGAGCCCGCGAAAGGGGCGAAAAGGTGACCGTTGAAACATACGGGCTTGATGCCATGACAAGAGGATGCCTCGCCGGCACAGGGTTTTGCTTTGTATCGCACCTTGGCGATGTTCAGCCCTGTGGTTATCTAGAGGTGATCTGCGGTAACATTAGAAAGAAGTCTTTCAGAGAAATATGGGAAAACTCAGATGTGTTCAAAAGACTGAGAGACCTTTCCCTTTACGAAGGAAAATGCGGTTCCTGTGAATACATAAGAGTTTGCGGAGGTTGTAGAGCGAGAGCCTACGAGGCTACCGGGAATTTTATGGCGGAAGAGCCGCTCTGCACCTACCTCCCACACGGACTAAGGTAATATTCATGGAATCACTATCTTTTCGCTTTCTGGATTCGTCTCATTTTCATGACGTAGCCTCGCTATTTTCCTTGGTGTTTTCGAAGCATGTGAGGAGTTCCGATTTTGATTGGAAGTATAGACAGGATTTGTTTGGACGTTGTTATGGGGTGCAGGCTGTTACCGAAACGGGGCAAGTTGTTGCTCACGTCGCTGCTGTCCCTGCAGAAGGTGTTTTTTCTGGACAATCTATGCCCTTATTCCAGTTTGTAGATGCTATGGTTCATCCTGAATGGCGAGGTCGTAATACTCTTACTCACATGATCCATCTGCTTTTGGGATTGATTAAAAGCTATCATCCTTGCTTTTTCCCCTATGTCTTTCCAGGACCTGTTTCGTCCAGGATTGGTCAGAAATATGGCTGGTTGAAGCTTATAAAGTCAGTGGAAGATGTTGTTATCACTCCTTGCTCCAAAGGATGGTTTGCTAGCAAGTTGTCGTTCATTTCTTTTGAACGGTTTAAAAATATCCCCTCGGTTGTAAATTCTCTGTGGATTAAACTTCAAAGAGCTTATCCCATTTTGGTCAAAAGAAACGAACAATTCCTTTCTTGGCGATATGTGCATCATCCCTGGTTTTCCTACGAGTTTTATCTCGTAAAGCGTTTTTGGAAGCCAATTGGATGGATTATCGTTGAATCGGCAGCTAACAATCCCCCACGGATTGTTGACTATCTTTTACCTCCCCTGGAAGCTAGAGCGATATTTGAGAATTTTCTTCGTGAGTTAAGTTTTTCGGAAGCTATTGTATGGCTACCGGAGGTTTTAAAACAACAAATGATCTTTAACCCAAAGGCTGTCATTTTTCGTCCCACCCCAATAGATCTTTGCATGGTAACCAATGAAGGTTTGGATTGGCTTCCACCGGCTGAAATTCTTTCGGCTACGTTTTTTTATAACATGGGTGACATCGATATTTACTGATTCACATTACCAAAGTTAAGCCCGGTTTTTTGCTCAACGAGTTTAATAAAATCATCAACGGTTTTGTCCCAGCTAAAGCGACTTGCCCAGAACTGCCCATTGTTCCCATATTTGGCGGTAAGATCCCGATCTGCAAGAATGGAAATTATCGCTTCAGCTGCAGCATCGGGATCGTCGGGAGGGACCAGAATACCTGTTTCGCCATTTGCCACCGCTTCTGGGATGCCTCCACATAAAGTTCCCACGACGGCTTTCCTGCAGGCAGATGCTTCTAGATAAACAAGCCCGAAACCTTCAAATCGCCCTTTTTCGTCTTCTCTTGATAACAACGCAAATACATCACATCGGTGATACAGAGACTTGAGAGAAATGTCATCCAGAACCCCCAGGAAATGAACATGCTTTTCAACGCCTTCATTTCTTGCGATGTGTTGGTAGGGAGCGGGATTTCCAGGTCCTGCTATCAAAACATGAGTATTAGGAAGGAATTTAATAACTTTTGCCGTGGCTTTTATGAGAATATCCACGCCCTTTCTCGGCTTAAGTGCCCCAACACTCAGGATAATGCGAGCATCAGACGGTATGTTTACACCACTGAGTAGATCTTTAGCAGTGTTTAAGAGTAACGGGTTCCATACCAGAAAATCTGAGTTTATTCCCGGATGTATAACTTCTATTTCCAATTTCTTCCCAAAAGTTTCTTCAGTTCGTCTTGCCGTATGGCGACTGACCGCGACAAGAATCTTTGCTTTAGAGAGAGCCTTTCTGAAAAATATCCTGTCAGGGAATGTTCTTTGTGGGGCAATACTGTAGGTGCCGTGCAGTGTCAGACCAAAGGGAATCCTTGAAGAATCGGCATGTAATAAGGCAGTGACACTATAGGGAAACTCGATAAGACTGTGGACGTATTGGGTCCTACCGAGGTTTATCCTCGCGCATTGTCTTATAAAGTTAATTAGATACCATGGCTTCCATCGGAAGGATTTAGCAAAAGGCGGAAGGGTGTAATATATTCGTAAGCTGGTTTCCTCTCTGTGGTTAGAATTTTTTAGGTTTACTGGTAAATGAAGTTCAAAGGGGATTTTTTTCTTATAGAGAGCTAGGCAAAACTCCCTCGTATATCTTCCCCATCCTGTGTGAGGACTAATTTCAGAAGAAAGAAAAGCGATTTTTGGATGCTTCGACTTCATTAAAAAATCCTTTTTCACATGGGATCGAAGAAAATAAGTAAGTTTTTGATCTGAATCAAGGCGTTTGCCTCAATCAATGATTAATGTGACATGTGAGAACGAGAATGGATCTAACATAAGGAGTTTTACCATGAAGTGCCCAGGACAAGATAGCAGGTTTTGGGGGACAGAAGCAATATTTGAAGCTCCCTGTCCTCAATGTGGAACCATAGTGGAATTTTTTAAAGATGAGCCGTCCAGACGCTGCTCTCGCTGTGGTTTTCGATTTGTCAATCCGAAGATGGATTTTGGATGCGCTGCCTATTGTCGTTTTGCAGAAGAATGTCTTGGAAGCCTTTCGCCTGAGCTTATCGCAAAGCGAGAATCCTTTCTAAAGGATCGAGTCGCAATAGAAGCTAAGAAGCGGTTGGGAAAAAATTTCAGAGCTGTATCACGTGCGATTAAAGCGGCTCGGTATGCAGAAGAAATCTTCAGAGAATACAGGCTTGATAATCCGGCTGTGATTATTGCAGCCTACCTTCATGAATTGCCGGCAGAAATTGGAGGAGAAAGCTCTGGTCCGGAGGAAAGCGCCGAGGAGGCGGGAAAACTTCTGATGAATCTTGGTGCAAGAGAAGATCTCATAAAAGAGGTTGAATCTCTCATACTTAGCCAGAATAAACCCCCGAAAGATCTTTCTTCAACGGAAGCAGCATTCGCCGATGCTGTTGCTATTGCCAGGTTTGAAGAAGAACTCAGACGCCAGCCACATCTTACTCCGCCTGAGCTTTTTACAGACTTGGGAAAAAAGATTGTATCAAAAGTGATTAACCATAATCGCCAATAACAACACCAGAAAGGGGATTAACTATGAAAGTGATGAGAAAAATTATCGAGATAGATGAAGAACGCTGTGACGGGTGTGGACAATGCGCTATAGCTTGCGCTGAAGGAGCTATAGCTATAGTAAATGGCAAAGCAAAACTAATTTCGGAAAGCTATTGCGACGGTTTGGGCGCCTGTATTGGTCAATGTCCTCAGGGAGCCATAACAATAGTTGAACGAGAAGCTGAGGATTTTGACCCTGAGGAAGTCGAAAAACATTTAAAAGTTAAGAAAGCTCTAGAACAAGCTATACAGGAATGTTCAAGCAAAACACTGCCCTGTGGTTGTCCTTCGAGTCATGTTCAGTCTCTGACGTCCTCGATGGTAAAAAATTGGCCTGTGAAGATAAGGCTTGTTTCGCCGAATGCTCCCTTTTTTAATGATCATCGCCTATTTATTGTTGCCGATTGTGCTCCTGCTTCTTGCACTCGGTTTCATGAAAGGTTTCTCGGACCTTTTGGCGGTGGAGTGCTTCTCATTGGTTGTCCTAAGTTTGACGACCTTGGAGAATATAGGCAAAAACTTGCTTCCATCTTGAAGGCTCATCCGTCAATCGAACATATAGAGGTTTTCCGTATGGAGGTTCCTTGCTGTTCGGGACTTACAGGGGTCGTAAGAAAGGCAGTGGAAGATGCCGGTAGAAAAATAGAGGTTAACGAGGTTGTGCTTTCCGCAAAAGGGGTTGTAGTTCAAAGATCCCCTGTTGCAGCCGTGGCTTAAGATTGCGCTTGTGGAGAAGAATAGGGCGGCAGATGTTGGGATATAATGGCTGCTCCCCATTCTTCTACCCACGAAAGATCTTCAACGAAGAAAAGACTTAATTCCAGTCTCCTTAAAAGATGCTGCCAGCAGAAACTAGGAAAACCACAAACGACGATTCGATCACAGGACCACCATGAACTGTTTCGAAATACGGTTTCCAGAGATGGCCATTCAAGGTTCATAACCACCAGAGAGATCTTGGTTGTATCCACTGCTGAAAGACCATCTGAGACAATAAATTGAAGCTTTTCGTGAAGGTTGTTGATAAAGGAGTTTTTTCGAGCTTCTTTTATAGCAAGATGGCTAATGTCGGATGCTATTACTTTGTTCGCCCCTAAGAGTAATGCTCCAAAAGCTAGTATTCCAGAACCGGTTCCCAGATCCATAACCACATCCGGCTTCGACTCTGAAAAGACTTTTTCCATAGCCATAAGACATGCTTTAGTTGAAGGATGGGTCCCGGATCCAAAGGAAATTGATGGGAGAAGTTTTATTGTATTCCCTGTTGTTTCTACTTCTGCCGATGAAGATGAAACTATGAGAAAACTTCCCACTCTAAGCGTGCTAGAAAATTCCTGCCATGAACTGAGCGGGAAGCTAAGTCTCTGGCAATTCTCAATAGATTGCCGTGCTTGAGTCTTAAGCCATAAATTGAAGTATTCATCTGCCGTTTCCGAAAAGAAAAAATAGCACCATTTTCCTTCCCTATACATGCCTTTGTAGGCAGGATGAGAGGGTTCAGGAGGAAACACTTCCCGATCGTTCCACCGACATTCGTATACGGTGATTATAGTTTCTTCTGCCATAGTTATGGTTATCGATGTTTTGAAATCTGGTCTAACTCATTCATTAGCTTTTCGGAAGGCGAATAGAAGTGAACAAGAAACAGGATTGCACCGGTTACAAAGGGGATAAAGTAGTAGAAAACTCGGTATAACATGACGGCTATGAGACTTTTTTCATATTCGACACCGAAATAATAGAACACGCTTACCATAGATCCTTCCATTAAGCCCACTCCGCCTGGTACTATGGATACACTTGAAATGAAAAGGCTGACGCAGAAACCCATAACCAGCACGTCAAAGTTTACGTGAGAATGAACGGCGAGAAAGGCTGTTCTCATGCATTCGAACATTAATACCCAATCAATTATAGCATAAGCAGAGGCTTGAGCAAGCCGACGGCCGTCTGCAACTATTAGACTGACGCTTTCATCAAAGCTTGCAAAGGCTGTCTCCAGTTGATCCTTTTTCTTGGCAAGCCAGGCGATCTTTCTACTAAATAAGTTATAGAGAGCCATGAACCCCTTCCAGGTAGCATGACGAACAGTTTTTGTGGCTATAAAAAGCCCTACCCAGACCAGAGTTATAAAAAGCCCTGCTCCCAAAAAGGCAATTGTCCATTCTACTGATCCTTTTCTTGCCGTTTCTATTGTGTAATGGCTGTAAAACACTACTATGCCAACCACTATGAAGAATTTTGCAATAGCCACAGTGAAAAAGCCGTGGACAATCGATATGGAAAGAGTATGAGGCGGGGGAATGTTTTTTCTCAGCATAAGATAGATCTTTATTGCTAGCCCACTCAAGCCAGCCGCATGAAGAGCATAATTAGCCACCGTAGATATAAGAGAAATGTTGAATATATCCCGAAGTCTGAGGAAGTGACCTGAAGCGACAACAAGGCAGTGAAGCACTCCTGCGATGCAACAATAACTAAGCACAGAGCAGATAAAGGAAATCGTAGCCCATGGTATGCTGAGGTCTCTCAAGTTTTTGTAAATAAGGCTAAAATCAGCTTTGTGGAACATGTACCATATAATTGCGAAACCGACAGCAAGTGATATCCAGAAACGCTTTCTTTTGTAGAAGACCTTCAATAAAGCCTGCTCCTATGTAGCTTTTAACAATGGTTACCGATCCACAATTAGTCTTAACAACACCCGTAACTAGAACTTGCCTTTCGATTCCTCATTTATCCTTAATGAGCCTCTTTCGTCTAGATCTATTTTGCAAATACTTATCCGCTTTTTGAGTTGTGAAAACAATTTTTCTTGGGTTAATTGAGCCTAAAGGAAGAATTTTTAAAAATCCTCAATTTAGATTGACTGATAGTGTGAGACTTTCTTATAATGACCATGTGGTCATAATTATAAAAACACCGGGGAGACCTCTAATGACCAAGCCTAATCGTGACGTATTTGATCGGTTGCCCTTAGAAAAAAAAGAACGCATTATCCAGGTTTCCATTGAAGAGTTTGCCGATCATGGATTTCACCAGGCTAGCATAAATCGTTTAGTAAGTCGTCTTGGGATAGCTAAGGGTTCTATATTTCAATACTTTGGTTCGAAAGAAAAATTTTTCGCATTTATATTCGATTATGCTGTGGAGTTGGCTAAAAATAGACTCAGGGGAGTTCGGGAAAATACGAAAAATCTACCCTTTTTTCAGCGCGTAAAATCCATTCTCTGGGCAGGAATCGATTTCGTAGAACAACATCCCAATATATACCGGCTTTATCTCAAGATGATCTTTCATGAGAATTTTCCTTTGAGAGAGGAGTTGCTTAAAAAAGTTCATCTTTTATCGGCAGATTATCTAAAACCGCTTGTGGATGACGCCATTTCTAGAGGAGAATTGCGTAACGATCTGGACATAGACTTTGTCGTCTTTTTCATCGATTCCATGCTCGATCGCTTTCTACAGGCTTACACTGTCGCCTTTTGGGACGTGGAAGCGGGCATATACAGAGCGCCGCGAGAAGAACTCGCACGTAAAGTCGAACAACTTATATCTATCCTGGAAAAAGGACTCGCTAGCGTCGGCGCCGGAATGTTTAACAAATCCTGTGAAAGTGAAACAGGAGTTTTCTGTGCTAATGAACAGTGAAGACAAAAATTTTTCCCTTAATGTAAAGAGGTATGCCTACAATGGAAAATCTAATTGATGACATCGTTAAAAAGATCGAGTCGGGTGAGAGGTTAAATCGAGACGACGGAATACGACTTTTTTGCCATGCCAATTTGTTAACCCTTGGAACTCTGGCTCATAAAGTAAAAACCGATTTACATGACGATCAAGTGTTTTATGTTGTAAATCGCCATATAAACTATTCCAACGTGTGCCTTAACGGCTGTCGATTTTGCGCCTTCGGAAAACCACCAGGACATCCAGGCGCTTTTGAATTTACAATTGATGAAATACGTCGCAAGCTTGAAGAAGAAACTTCTCCAGTAGTTAAAGAGATTCATATTGTTGGCGGGTGTCATCCATATTTTCCCATGACTTATTACGAAGATATTCTACGTGTTGCCAGAAGCCTTCGGCCGCAAGCTGTTATCAAGGCTTTTACTGCTGTTGAAATCGATCATATAGCCAAACTTGAGAACGCATCAGTAGAAGAGATACTTGATCGATTTCGTAAAGCCGGTCTGGATATGATGCCCGGTGGAGGGGCTGAAATCTTTGCAGATCGTGTGCGGCGGCAAATATGCCCGAATAAAATAAGCGGCGATAGATGGCTTGAAGTCCATCGTCTAGCTCACAAACGAGGCATTAAAACCAATGCCACAATGCTTTTTGGACATATAGAATCGATCGAAGATCGAGTCGATCATATTCTAGATATTCGAAAGCTTCAGGACGAAACTGGCGGTTTTACATGCTTTATTCTACTTCCTTACCAGTCAAAGCTTTCGCCCTTAAAGACTGTTTCTTCCCCGACAGGAGTTGATATATTGAGAACAATAGCCGTGAGCCGTCTCCTATTAGATAATGTGCCTCACATAAAAGCTTACTGGATCATGCTCACCGTAAAACTAGCTCAGCTTGCGCTTTACTTCGGTGCCGACGATCTCGATGGAACCGTTGTTGAAGAAAAAATAGCTCACATGGCAGGAGCTGAATCAGAAGAGTGCCTGACAAGAGAAGAGCTTGAAGAAATCATCCGTTCGGCAGGTTTAGATCCGGTTGAACGCGATGGTTTGTTTCGACATCTCCACAATAATAAAGGCAGAAAATTTTTTGAGTCCTGCTCTAAAAACCGTGTAGCCGAAGAAACAACTCTACCAAAAAATTGCCGACCATGGGTTTCAAAGAGCAATGGAAGCTTAGAAGATATTATTCATAGAGTTGAAAAAGGAGAGCGCATTTTCTCAGATGAGGCCCTGGTGCTTTACAACAAAGCAGATCTTTTTACTCTTGGGAGACTTGCTCACAATATCCGCCTGAATAAACACCCGCATCCTTATGTGACCTACGTAGTGGATCGCAATATAAACTATACCAATGTGTGTGCCTCCGGGTGTAAGTTTTGCGCCTTTTACCGATCTTCCGAAGATCCAGACGCTTACGTTATTACAAAGGAGGAACTCTATCGCAAAATCGAAGAAACTCTAAGCCTTGGAGGGACTCAAATACTTCTTCAGGGAGGTCATAACCCAAATCTATCGCTTTCATTCTACGAAGATATGCTCTCGTTTATTAAAACATCTTTTCCCAAGATTCATATTCACGCCTTTTCTCCACCTGAAATTGTTTTTTTCGCTAACAAAGAGCGGCTCAGTATTTCGGAAGTCATTTCAAGACTTAAAGCATCTGGACTCAATTCTATACCGGGAGGGGGAGCTGAAATTCTGGTTGATGAAGTCCGCCGTGTGGTTTCACCTCGTAAGTGCACTGCTGAAGAGTGGCTTGCAGTTATGGAAGAAGCTCACCGTCAGGGGCTTAGAACCACCGCCACGATGATGTTTGGACATGTGGAGAGGCCAGAACATCGTATTGAACACCTTATTAAGCTTCGTGAGCTTCAGGATAAAACAAGGGGCTTTACGGCGTTTATTCCATGGACTTTTCAGCCCAGGAATACTGCTCTAGAGGGCAAGACCAAACAGGCTATGAGTATTGACTATTTGAGGCTTCTTGCTATCTCCCGTATTATCCTGGATAACTTCGACAACCTTCAGGCTTCCTGGGTCACCATGGGTCCTCATGTGGCTCAAGCGGCTTTGTTCTTTGGTGCAAACGACTTTGGTTCCACCATGATTGAAGAAAATGTGGTTGCAGCGGCTGGAGTAAGATTCAGAATGTCTCTTGAGGAAATGCATCGCATCATCCGAGAAGCTGGCTTTGTTCCCAAGCAAAGGACAATGGCTTATGAGTGGATCGACTGAGAACTTCCTTACCGTAAGAGTTCCATGGGTTCTTGGTAAAGATGGACGATGGATAGAAAATGCTTGCGTTGTGTGGGATTTGTCTCAAGGTGTGGTGGTAGATGTAAATCGTGGAAAAAGTAGCTTCTGCAAAGGAAATGTACTAGATTTCGATGGTAGAGCCATAATACCTGGTTTGGTAAACGCTCATACTCATCTCGAACTTTCCGCCTTATCCGGACTTTATAGAAATATCCCGTCAGGAGATTACATCACCTGGGTTCGTGAGCTTACGCTGCGCCGAAGTGCTTTATCGTGGGAAGAAATCAAAAAGGCTTTTGTTGATGCTGCAGTAGCGTGTGTTGGGAGTGGCACCACAATAGTGGGAGATGTTTCCAACGTGCCTCTGGTAAAAATTTCAAGGAATATTGATTCCAGAACTTTGCCCTGGCGTTATCTTTTTTGGGAATGGATTGGTTTTACGGTAAGTTTAATCAAGCAGGTTTTTGGGACAATGCGCCGCCCGATCTTCGGATATGAAGGAAATTCCTGGGTAGGACAATTCAGCATAGTCTCCCACGCTGTCTATTCTACGTCGGCTTATCTCATAAAAAAAACGAAGGATTGGTGTCGCAGGCGAGGACGAGTTTTCTCTATACATGTAGGGGAAAATGAGGGAGAGCGAAGGCTCATCGAGAAAGGACAGGGACCTTGGAAAGAATTTCTAGAAGAACTTGGCAAGTGGGACGACGAGTGGCAACCACTTGGTGTTTCCCCTATAAGGTATCTAGACAACCTTAGAATTCTTGATGAACAGACTCTTCTAGTTCATTGTGTTCATCTGAGTGAAGACGAATGGGACATAATAAGTAAAAGACGGTGCATGGTCTGTTTGTGTCCAAGAAGCAATCATGAGCTTGGAGTGGGGAATATCTCTCCAGTGGAAATTCTGAAGCGTCGCATTCCGTTTCTTCTTGGAACTGATAGTCTTGCCAGTTCCCCAAGTCTTAATGTTTTTGAAGAAGCAGTGTTTTTACTGGAGCACTTCTCGATTTTTGATCCTCATTTGGTGCTTAAAGCTATGACGGGGGAAGGACATCGATTTTTCATGAAATCTAAGGCGCCATTCGTGGAAGTTGGTTTTAAGGGAAGAGTGCTTGCCGTGAATATATCACCCGGGATTCCCGCTGGTGAACTTTCAGAAGAAGTTATCTACAACGGGCTGAAAGGAGCATTTTCATGGATTCCAGCACAGTAAAGGTAGGGAGAATCGGTTATCTGAATGTCTTGCCTATTTACTATCCTCTGGAGCAGGGAACAATAAAACATGGTCTGTCCTTTGTTTATGGCTCCCCTGCGGAACTTAACGAGTTAATGGCCTGTGGAAAGCTAGATGTGAGTGTGGTTTCATCTGTAGAGTATGCCAGGCATTCTGATCGGTATAGGGTTCTTCCCGATTTAAGCATTTCATGCAGAGGAGCTGTAAAAAGTGTGCTCTTGTTTTCCAAATTTCCTTTGGATGAGCTGGATGGGCGAATTGTTCATCTAACTCCCCAGTCCCACACATCTGTTGCGTTGCTGAAACTTATGCTTTCCAGGGCATATCGAATTCGATGTGTTTTTGCGAGCATGGCAAGGCCGCTTTGGCAGACTCGCCACAAAGAATATCCTGATGCCTATCTTGCCATAGGTGATGAAGCTCTATACTGGGCAAAACGCGGAAATTTCCCTTATACGTGGGATCTCGGAGATTTGTGGTATAAATGGACAGGGCTTCCCTTTGTATTTGCTTTGTGGGTGTGCAGAAAGGATTTAGAATCTGAAAAGGTTGCCAACTCTGTTGAAAGTCTTCTTAAAGCCAAAGCCTGGGGAACCAAACATCTTGATCTTGTGTGTTCACAGGCCGCTCGAACAACTTTTCTGACTAAAAAAGAACTCAAGCTTTACTTCCAACACCTTATCTATGACCTTGGTAGTGACATGCTTGAAGCACTAAACCGCTATTATGGCTTGCTCTACCAGGAAGGGATGCTTGACAATTTGCCTTCCATGACTTTTCCGAAAGGTCTCCCTGAGAAAATGCCTTTTAGCATGGAAAGGAGCCAGTATGAATCTGGGAGGAAAGCTCAGACTTAAGCGCATTCTAAATCCCCGCACAGGTCGTGTCGTGGTTTTTCCGCTGGATCATGGAGTAACTTGTGGGCCGGTGCTAGGGATTGAAGATATGACAAAGTGTCTTCAGTATGGGATCGACGGCGGTGCTGATACTGTGGTTCTTCACAAAGGGATGATGAAACTTCTGGCGAAAACGACAGGTTATCTTCCTGGAGTATTTATGCATCTTTCGGGTAGCACTCAGCTTGGCACAAGCGTCCACCATAAGGTGCTTGTTGGAAGTGTAGAGGAGGCAATCGTCAGAGGAGCCGACGGGGTATCGTGTCATATTAATCTAGGCAACGATTTTGAACCGGATATGCTGAAAGATCTTGGAGTTATTGGTAGTGAATGTGCTCGATGGCAAATGCCTTTATTGGTAATGATTTATGTAAGGGGACGGTATGCACCTGCAGGTTCGGAGCATGACAAGGCTATTGCTCATGCGGTAAGACTTGCAGCAGAACTGGGAGCCGATATAGTGAAGACAGCCATGCCTTCGTCTTTTAAAAATCTCGAGCGGATCACAAAGAGCGTGCCTGTGCCGGTGATAATTGCCGGCGGTAGTAAGGCGGAAGACCCGGTGGCGTTTCTGGAAAGCGTTGAGCGAGCAATAGAAGCGGGAGCAAGTGGTGTGGCTGTGGGGCGGAACGTTTTTCAGCATGAGCATCCTAAGGCATTCCTGCGAGCAATAACTCTTGTTGTTCATGAGGGCGTTACTGTTCGTGAAGCCATTAAAAGGTCTTTTGAGGAGGGATCCAGTGACGAAATATAATGTTGTTGTGGCTGTGACGGGAGCCAGCGGTGCGCCTTATGCTCAAAGGCTTATTAAAGAACTTGTAAAACAGGATGAACTAATACTTACGGTTATGGCGTCTGATGCGGGGTTGTTTGTTTACCACCTTGAAACCGGTGTTTCGCTAAAGGATGATTTACCACCTGGAGTCCGTTTCTACGGTGAGAATGATTTTTTGGCTCCGTTTGCTAGTGGATCAACTCCATTGAAGGCTATGGTTATTGCTCCATGCACGATGGCAACTTTGGGCGCCATCGCCTGGGGAAATGGGAGAAATCTAATCCATCGAACCGCCGATGTATGTCTCAAGGAGAAACGAACTCTTGTCCTGGTTCCTAGGGAAACACCCCTTCACGAAGGACATCTTGAAAATATGCTAAGATGTGCCAGACTAGGGGCCGTTATTCTACCGGCGATGCCAGGTTTTTATCACAAACCATCGTCAATTGATGATCTGGTGAATTTCGTCGTAGCAAGAATTTTAGATCACCTTAAGATCAACCACCGTCTGGTTGGGAATTGGAGTTCTGAGCAATTAGTTGAAGTTTGATCTTGTAAGGACATTCTTGTGTTGTCCTGGATTTCAAGTCGGCTGATTCGTGGGAAGTAAAAGGATAATGGGTAATTACTTTTCTGAATTTCCGAAAAAATAGGCAAAAAATTTTGGAGCATGTTTATATCTTACTCCAAAATTAACTGACTGATTATAACAGCCTTATTCAAAAAAGAGTGTTCTAATTTCGGATAAACTGAAAGTGTTTTGAATTATCAACTATATATTTAGGGACACCTTTCAACATGCTCCTGCCTGTCCAGATAAAGGAGAGTTCTTGATTCCCCTCTTTTTGAATAAGAGTGTTCGAATTTTTTCCATGCAGGGGTGTACTGGCAATAGGCTCACAAGTTGTAGGGGCGACGCATGAATAGCCTTACATTTATCTGGCGAATCACATATTGAGTCTTTTCTTAACTACCTACGTCTAAAAAGGTCTTCCAAGTTGAGTATCATCCCTGCGTTTTCTATGGCTTATATCACTTTGCCATCCCATAAAGGGAGTTTTCAAACACCCTCCCTTTTTGAATTGACTTAATGGTTTATTTTGGTTAGAAATTAAATCAATAAATGTAGGTTCACTGTAAAGTGATGCGTATTATTTACCCTTATTGGAGTGAATGATGCAAGATGCCTGGTATAATCCGGTGATTCAAAAGGCATATCACATACTTTCTATGCTTATGGTTCGAAAGGAAAAAATCTGGGTCTCACTCCTTTATAGATCTTCTCCCTTGTTGTTTTATGCCGGGATTCTAATATCTTTTCTAAATATAATTTTACTTTTATCTTTTGCTGTTCGATTAAGACGATTAGATCCTGTATTAGTTCTATTTATTCTGGTTATTCTTTATGTTCTCCTATTTCTAACCTGGAAAAACTCGATTGATTTTATTGGAAAAGTTCAAGTCTTTCGGAAAAGTCTGTTTATGCCTGACTTACTAAGAACTGCTATTGGATCGGTGATTTTTGGCTTGTGTCTGGTTTCCTTACTGGGAGGGTTAATATGGAGTATTCTGATGGGTAATCCGCCTGTTTTACTTTGTGGAATTATTGCTGCTTTCTTATTCTACCAATGGTCTTCAATTATGATTTATCCCGAAAATATAGAAGTTGAATTTAAGAATGTTAATGTCGAAAACCAATCGCTTATATTTGTTGATTGGCTTATTCTAAAGTTTCTCATCTTTTATCTTTTTTGTATAGAACTCTCAATAGTTGCTGTTTGCTTTACACCTTTAGTTCTTCTCGTGGATCTTATACGACTTTGGAATGCTACGCCTTCCAATGTTTCTTTACTATACACTGTGTCATTGACGCACCAGGGAATATGGGTAGGTGCACTTATATTCCCGCTTGTTGGATATATCCTGCTTCAGGGATGGGTATTTTTGTGGGAAGTGCTTAAGCGAGTTTGGAGTAAAAATAATGAGAAGGAGGAAAGCGATGAGAACTAGTTTAGGAAAATTAACTTTTATGGCGGTTTGCCTTATATGGCTTGCTTCATGTGCTCCACCACCGCCTCCCGTAACGCCTCCTATGCCTACAGCAGAAGATCACTTCAGGAGCGGACTTTCCTACTTTAAAGATGGCTATTTTGACAGTGCTATTTCTGAATTTCAGGCGGCCGTAAGTATGAACCCGAATTATACGGAAGCCTATTACTATCTGGGACAAGCTTATGAAAAGAAGAATATGTTTGACAAAGCAGAAGCCGCCTATCGTGATGCCATTCGAACTAATCCACGACATCTGGGATCACATGAAGCCTTGGGTCTTCTTTTGTTTAAGCTGAATCGTTTTCCGGAAGCAAAACCAGAACTCGAAATGGCTGTAAACCTTGGTTCTGTTTCACCCGAAATTTATGCCAAATTGGGAGAAATTTATCTTGCAGAGCGTCAGTGTCCTAAAGCTAAAGAGATGTTTGAGCGAGCTCTTTCTATAAATTCCAACTTTTACCCTGCTCAGGACGGATTGAAGCGAGCGAAGGCTATTTGCGGTCCGGGTGGCAGACCTCCTAGTGGAACTACTGAACCTGGCGGCGCTGTCAAAAAGCTTAAAACATTCCAGGGAGGTGGTAAGGCTATTAGACCTGAAGAGTTTTAGTCTTTTTGCTTGGATGCAAAATTATAGAGAGGGAAAAAGCAGTGAATCTGCTAATCAGAGTAAATAAGTTGATTTTCTTGGTCGTAATGGTGGTGGGGTTTTCTTCTCTTGCTTGGGTTGGGGGAGTTTCGGCTGATCAAAAAGAGCTTATGGACGAATGGGCAAAACACAAAAAGCAAATTACAGAAAAAATAGTTATGAAACTCAAGCAGGAGGGAAAGCTTCCTCAGTATGGCACGATTGAATTTAATGCTAGAGTTAAGCCCCTGCCATCTGGTGATTTAGATATTGTAATTGATAATGTTAAGGTTTATTCCAGGTCGCCTGATTCAAGCCCCTCTAATTCTGATAAGAACTCAGTTAATATGTCTAAAGTGAGAACTACAGAAGATGATAGAGTGGCTAGGGAATTCCAGGAAATTTTTCGCCCGAGAAACCCTTCTCCCTATTGGACTACGGGCACTATTGATATTTCAGGAGGGGTTGTTTCTTCAGAAAAATTTCGCTTTGAGACACCGAAAAGCGAAAGCCAAGATGCTGGTCAATTGGAAAAGGAAAAGCAACAGATTAGCGGTTCGCCAGGTAAGGTATCCAATTCAGAGGAAAAAGTAGAAACTCCCCCCAGAGAAGAAACGCCTAAGGAGGAAACATCTGGATGGTGGGATAGATTTTGGCAATGGTTATCAGGTAAATCTCAGGGAGGAAAATAACGATGAAAAAATTACTTTTGAAGGGTTTAGTGTTGGTAGTTTTTGGATTTTTCGTATGTTCCACATTGTGGGCTGGTAATCGCCAGCTTATGTCAGAAAAGATGGCAGAACAGGATCTTAAAAGAAATATTGTTGAAATGGTCATCGGCTATAAGGTGAAAAGTGAAGGTCAATTTGGACTTACAGAAGAAGCAGCTTACAGGATCCAGGAAAAGGCTGGAGCCCTAATAAAGGGCATTCACGTGGAAAAAATGATTTACGATAAGGATAAGGATATTGCCTTCTGCACGGGTTACATAGATCTGGGGGATGTTATAAACGTAGCAGGAGAGCGGATGTCTTTTAAGAATGTGAGAGTTCATGCTTATGGATTTGGGACAATGACGCCTGAGTCAAAACCTCCTCTTATGGCTCTTCGTGCTGCTCTTCTTAATGCTTACGACGAAATGGCTGCTAAAATTGTGGGTGAACGTATTATGAGTGTGAGCGAAGCGGAAAACTTTATTCTCACAAAAGACATCAACCGTTCAAAGGTTCTTGCAGCAGTTTATGGAGCTTACATTCCCAATGTTGACATAGATAGCCCAGACAGAGGCTGGGGGTGGGATGAATCTGGTAATGCCTTTGTGAGACTTCAGCTTGATGTGAGAAAAGTTAAAGATATTCTCGGACAGCGAATTAGATACGAAGGACCCAATGTTGTTGAAGTTATAGGTAGAGGTGCTCAAACAGATGAACTTAAAACCTCTCAAGGGGCTACCGGAGGAACGAAAATAGATAGAACCGAGTATCGTTCGTTGCCCGTTCCTACTGGAACGGATAATGAACTTAAAGGCAAGCCAGCGCCGCCGGCTGTGCCGTCATCTCCCCCTACTGTAAGTCCTCTTCCTGAAAAGAAAGAATAAGACTCTATTTATGTGCCCATACTTTTCTGGGGGTGCGGTTTAATTACGTGCCCCCAGTTTAAGGTGGGAAAAGTTGAATACGTTGTGGGAGAGAATGTAATGTTAAAACGCAGTTTAATTTTATTCAGTATACTTGGGATCTGCATATTGATAAATCTATCTGTGGTGCCGTTCGCCGATGATGCCAGTGCGGCAGAATCATCCTTAAAACCTGCAACAATTGTTGTATCTGCTGAAGGGCTTTCTGATCCTAATTTTTACAAAGATAAGACTTTAGCCTACGATGAAGCATTAAGAGATGCTAAGCGACAGGCTATCGAAAAAGCTGTAGGGTGCTATGTTTCTTCACAGACCATTGTAGAAAATTATACTTTGGTTAGAGATCAAGTAATTTCTAAAAGCGAGGGAGCAATTACAAAGATCATCACCATAGTAAATGGTGGTGTTCAACCCGATGGTTTTTACCATGTGTGGATAAAGGCTGAAGTCTTAGCATCACCCATACGTCAGGCTCTTTCGTCTCTTTCTAAGATGGAACGCGTTGCCATAATAAAGGAAAAAGGCAATCCTACTTTTTCTGTAGGATTGTATATAATATCGCCTGATTCTTACGGTGATAAGGTTCCGTGCGATGTGTGCAATAGAGAAATTGCAAATCGGCTGAAAAACTTCGGATATAAAGTTATCTCCGAAGAAGAAGCCTCTAGAGAACAACAGGAAAGAGCTAAGCTCCTAATTGCCCAGGGGCTTACCCGTGAAGCCGCTACTCAAATAGCTAAAAAACCAAGTGATATTTCCATAAACGGGCTTATAAAAATTAAAAAATCTCAAAAGGTAAAATTAGCTAGCGGGCTTGAAGTGCAAACTACTCTGCTTACTGCCTGGTCAATCGAAGCTGTTGATAACCACTCCTCTGAAATTATATTTTCGGAAAATTTTCGTCCCCAGCAAGGGGTTATGTATAACGATGATGATGAAGCTATAATGGATGTTGGTAAAAGAGTAGGTGATGTTTTTAGCCAGGATATCTTTAAAGATTATATTATGCGACCTTCCCACGATGTAATTCTTACTTTTTCAGGTATTCCTGATCGTGAGCTTGCTAAGATGCTTAAGAAAGAGCTCTTAGGAATAAGATCGGTTTTGAACGTAACATTTAGGGAATTTTTGGCTAATGGGGATACTGTTTTTGAAGTAGAATTTGCTGGGCCTAGGGAGCATCTTTCAGACATACTCGAGGGAGTTGTTCTTAAATCGCTTAACGAAAAATACGGCACAAAAACCTTCGTTATTCATGAAGAGCGGGGGGATATAGTAAAAATTAAGGTAGAAAAAGAAAGAGCCCTTTCAAAAGAAAAAATAGATGAAGGAGTGCCAACTCAACTTGTTAATGTAAGCACCGAAAGAGTTAAAGAAGTCATAAAAAGTCCAGAACTAACAGAGAAATATAAAAGCGTTTTGGACTTATAAATTTTTTTGTAGAACGTATCGGGGCTTCTTTTAGGTGAAATAATAGCATGTAAAATGGGAGGTATGCTTATGGTGTTCAGAAGGATTGTTTCTCTAATTGTTGTGGTGGCTTTTATTTCGGTGACGGTTGGATGCGCAACCACACCCGAAGGTCAACAGCAACAACAGGCAGCAGTTACCGGAGGCGCTGTGGGAGCCCTTACTGGTGGATTAATCGGATACATGGTGGGAGGTAAAAAAGGAGCAGCTATTGGTGCTGTGGCTGGTGCGGCTCTTGGAGCTTTGACCGCCTGGGCTATCGAAAAACGAAATCAGGCTATGCGTGAAGCGGCACTTCAAAATAAGCCCATTGTTATTGTTAAAGAAGATCAAACTGAAAAGGTAGTTGCGGAACCCGTAGATCAGGGTAAAATTATAGAAGAACCTGGTGGGAAAAAGGTTAGACCAGTTAGAGTTCGCACATACAAAATTGATCCCAAGACTAAAAAGGAAGAGGTTACTAGCGATACTGTAGAAAAAGTTCCGCTTGAGTGATAGGGTTAATATAAACTAACATGTTTTTAGTCAACTGAGGTCGATATGGTTCGATTTGGTGGGCATAAGATAATTTTCTGGCTGTGTATATCAGTTGGAGTTTTCTTTAGTTTGGTTGTTGCAGGTTATTGTCAAGGGCAATGTCCTGCTGAACTTTTAAATAAAAAAGTCGCTGTGATTTTGGGAAGCGGTTCCCCGGATGTTACTTCTGAAGTTGTGAAGGATGTTGGAGCTTTGCTCGAATCAAAGTTATTGAACTGTGGACTTCAAATTATCGATCAGGCAACGGTGGAGAAAATAATCCCTGAACAGGAAAAACAACTGATTCTTAGAGGTGATACAGTTGGAGCGGTGACCCTTTCTGAAAAACTTGGTGCTGATCTTCTTTTGGCCGGCCAGCTTACCGCTAGAGTTCGCTCTATGGAAGGGCTCCAGACAAATCTTAAGTCAGTTTATGTGACCCTCAGTTTAAAACTCCTTGATGCCAAAACAGGTCAAGCTATTTCGTCAAAGGTATGGTCGGGAAAGAGTGCTGGGTTAGAGCCATCAAGAGCGGTTATTAGTGCCTTGGAAAAGCAGTCTGACAGTCTTATTGGCGAGATTTACCAGGAGTACTGTCAAAAGGGATCATCCCTGATCAGTAAGGAAAGTAAGGAACCATCGGGGAGATCCCTTTCTTCTGAGGAAAAGCAAGAAAAACTCCCATCCATTGAAGGACGTCACGAGCCTTCAGGTCCTTCCCATCCCAAGGAAACACCAGAAGGGGGAACGGCTAAACCTTCATCAAACCTTGAAAATCTATAATAGGGTGATTGGGGTATGAATAGAGTAATTAAGTTATTAGTGAACAGAAGAATAGCCTTGTTATTTGGGTTATTTTTTGCCTGTTTTGCTGCTGTTGGGATTTCCCTGGCTGAACAGGCTCCTTCGCAGTCTTCGTCTGAACCTGTTTTGAAAATTCAGGCGCCTGTTCATACTGCAAGTATTAGAAAAGTAAAATCGGATCCTTTGGGAACCTATCTTGTTACAGCTTCCTATGACCAGACAGTAAAGGTCTGGGATGGTGCTACCGGTGATTTGCGAGCTACGCTTCATCCCCCCATCGGTGAAGGGAACGAAGGAAAAATTTACGCCGTTGCTATGTCTTCCGATGGAAAACAGGTTGCTTGTGGCGGATTTACAGGCAAACAGTGGGATGGGAAGTTTTCTGTTTATGTTTTTGATTGGCATTCTGGGATTATGTTACGCCGTCTTGGCGGTCTTCCTCAGCCGGTGCTGGATCTAGCCTATTCCCCCGATGGTAAATACCTTGCTGTGGGTCTTGCAAAGAATCAAGGCATACGAATCTACAACGCTGAAGATTACAGTATTGTTTTTGAAGACTTCCAGTATGGTGGTTCTGTTTATGGTGTAGATTTTGACCGCCAGGGAAGACTTGTAACAGTTTCTGATGATGGCTTTATACGGCTTTATAGAAAAGACTTTTCACTTATTGCGAAGCAAAAAACACCAGGACGTGGTCCCTTTTCTGTTTCTTTCAATCAGAACGGTTCTCTTATTGCTGTGGGTTATACGGATTCTCCCAAAGTGGATGTTTTTTCGGGGGATAATCTAAAACTGGAATTTTCGCCATCGGTTCAGGGTATATCAAATGGAAACCTGAGTAGTGTTGCCTGGCTAAGCAATGGTAGGCTCTGTGCCGCCGGACGCTGGAGCTTACAAAACGGTATAAATCCTGTTCGGTGCTGGGAAAACGGGGGCAAAGGGGCTTTTAAGGATATTTCTACAGACAGTCGAGATACAATTCTTAGTTTAAGAAGCCTTCCCAATAATCAGCTAGTTTTTGTTTCAGGTGATCCTTCCATAGGAAAAATAGGCAGAGACGACACTATTAAATTTTTCAACCCCCCGGTTACTGCTGACTTTAGAGACAAACAAGAAGAATTTCTCATAAATTCTGATGGTTCTGAAATAGCCTTTGGTTTTTTCTGGTCAGGATCAAATTATAAGGGCCTTTTTTCTATAAACGACCGGTATTTGGAAATTAACCCTAAAAAACTTGATGCGTTTAAGCCTCCGATAACCAAAGGGCTTCCTATTACAAACTGGAAAAATAGCGACAAGCCTCTTTTCAAGAATAAGCCTATAGCCTTAGATCCTAATGAGCGAATTTACTGTATGGCTATAAGCCCGGATATGCAAGGATTTGTGTTGGGAGGCGATTGGTCTCTTAGACTTTTTGATGGAAACGGTTCCCAGAAATGGAAATTCACTACGCCTTCCCCTGTCCGTGCAGTTAACATTTCTCAGGATAGAAGGCTTGTTGTAGCTGCCTACACCGACGGCACTATAAGATGGCACAGGTTAAGAGATGGCGCTTTAGTGCTGAGCCTTTTTATTGTTCCTCACACTGAACAATGGGTGTTGTGGACTCCTTCCGGATATTACGACGCTTCCGCTGGAGCAGAACAATACATTGGATGGCATATTAATCGTGGTCCTAATAAGGAAGCTGATTTCTTCCCTATATCGAGATTCCGATCAACTTATTATCGCCCAGACTTGTCTTTAGCTATACTTAAAACACTGGATGAGCGTGAAGCTCTAAAGTATGCCGAAAAGGAATGGGGAAAGAAAGCCGATAAGGATATCGTTAAACCGTCAGAGATTCTACCTCCTGTTGTTCGTATCTTAAGTCCACCCAAAGATTATAAGACTGATGCAAAAGAAATAAACCTTAAGCTTTCTTTGAAATCTTCGGCTGATGCACCAGTAAAAGCCATAAGGGTAATGATTGACGGAAGACCTGCGAAAATTGAAGAAGGAGAGTGGGCTGCTGGGAAGGAGGTTGTTCAAGAGCTTACACTGCCAATTCCTCCACAGGATTCGCTAATATCTGTAGTCGCTATGAATAAACACGGAGCAAGTGAAGCGTCTATAGTTAGAGTGCGATACGGAACCCCTGAGGAGACTCTAGTTGCTAAAGCCGATGTTCCTTCTGATACTGAAGCGGTTCAAAAATCTAGGTCATTAGAAACCAAGCCCCCTCTTGAGGAAAAGGCAAAAGAGGACGGTAAATTTATTATTATGCCCAACTTGTATGTGCTGGCGGTTGGAGTTAGCAAATATCAAAAAGAAAACATGCAACTTATTTTCCCGGCAAAGGATGCTATGGATTTTGCTAAAACAATAGAAAGTCAAAAAGGAAGGCTATATAAGGATGTTATTACGAAAGTTATTGTGGACGAACAAGCAACCAGGGAAAATATTTTGGATGGATTGGAATGGATAAGGAAAAGTACCAAACCTACAGATGTTGCAATGATATTTCTTGCTGGTCATGGGCTTACTGATAATCTTAACCAGGTTTATTATTTCATGCCAGTTAATGGTGATCCGGAAAGACTAATGGCAACTGGCGTCTCAGCTCACTCAATTCAAGAAACCTTGGCTTCAATAAATGGAAAGGTTATTCTGTTTTTAGACGCCTGTTACTCAGCTAATATTCTAAAAGATAAAAAAACAAGGGGTGTAGGTGTGGGAGTTACAAGCGATGTTTCAGGGGTGGTTAATCAACTTATAAGAGCGGAAAACGGGGTCGTAGTATTTGCTTCTTCTTCTAAAACTCAAAAATCTTTTGAAGCTCCTGAATGGGGTAATGGTGCTTTCACAAAAGCGTTGATTGAAGGTCTTTCGGGAAAGATGCCCACTATTAAGTCAGGTAAGGTTACTGTTGCCATGCTTTATTATCACATAATGGAAACAGTGGCCACATTGACGAATGGAAATCAAACTCCAATTTTTCAAATGCCAGATAATGTCCCGGACTTTCCAATTGTTTTGGTTGATAAAACTTAAATTAAGAGAGAGGGTTATACTTATATGAGGATGTTGAAAACGGTCTCGGAAAAAACTATAAAAATCCGTATCAGACTGACGATTTTAATTTGTTTGTTTGCAATCTTTTTGCTTTGGTCTGATATTGTCTGGGCAGGATGTGATGAGGGTAAACGCCTCTTTATTGAGAGTTTAAATGTAACAAACATTGATGAGCGGATACGTCTTCTAAAAAAAGCGATAGAAGTCTGTCCCGATATGGAAGAAGCATACAACAACCTGGGACTTGCTCTTGAAGAAAAAGGCCTTCTAGATGAAGCCCTTAACGCATATCGTAAAGCTTCGGAATTAAAACCAGACTTTCCTCATCCTCTAGCCGGTGTTGGGGATATTTATAGGAAAAGGCAACAATACGCTGAAGCGATCAAAGCTTATCGGCGGTTTCTCGATCTTGCGAGTTCTAAGGAAGTGCAGAAAAAATATCCTGATGTGACAAATTATGTATCCTTGATTGAAGGAAATCTTAAAGACTGCGAAACTAAACTTAAGCCTCAGGAAAAACAAGCGGAGGAGCCTGGTGATGCTGATGAATCATCCCAGCTTGTAACTGCTCAGGCCATTACAGAAGCCCTTACTAAAAAAACCCGAGGTGTTAGTGCAGCTCCAAGCATTCCTATAAAAATCCATTTTGCTACGAACAGTGCAAACATATCGCCAAAATCACATCGCCAGTTAGAAGAAATTGCTCGAGCTTTGAATGACCCAAACCTTAGAGATTCAAAGATACTCATAGAAGGACACACTGATAACGTTGGAAGTGATGCCTATAACCTTGAACTTTCCATGAAGCGTGCAGAAAGTGTTAAGAAATACCTCGTAGAGCGTTTTAGTATTGACCCAAATCGACTGGAAACGAAAGGCTTTGGATCGTCTAGACCTGTGGCTTCTAATGATACATCCTGGGGACGAGCTCAAAACAGGCGAGTTGAGTTGGTAAACATCGGTTCCATAAAATCCGAAGAGTCTCAGAAGGTTTTTTCTCAAGATAAAGAGACTGTTCAAGCACAGCCTGTCCAAGATGTAGAATCATCCAGGCCAGTGGAAACGGCTTCATCAACATCAGGATCTAAACAGGTAGAGTCAACAAAGCCGGAAAGAGAACCTATAAAGCTTGCAGTGCTTGAACTGGACTTTCTAGAAAGATCGGGACGTCAGGATCCCATGGGGCGCATGATAGCTGAATTCCTTACAACGGCAGCTGTGGATAGTGGTCGTTTTAGTATCGTGGAACGAAGTCTACTTGAAAAGGTTATGAAAGAACTTGAACTTGGTCAGACCGGGATTGTAGAAGAAGGAAAAGCTCGCGAAATAGGTCGTATGGTAGGAGCTGAAGCCATACTTACGGGATCGGTTAGCCGTTTAGGAAACACTATGAGAATCGATGTAAGACTGATTGATGTAGAATCTGGCAAGATTATGGCTGCTGCAAATGAAATTACAGAAGGAGATTTACAAGCACTTTCCAGAGCCTGCAGTTCGCTGGTTAACAAGATCTTGGCCAAACTTAGATGAAGGGTTCTTCTATAAAGCTTTTAACGCTAGGTCAGATCGCTTTTTCCGACTATTTTTACATCGCCCCTCCGCCGGATAACCGCCTTTCTGGAATACTAGAATTGGCTGGAATTCAGGCTCACCTGTGGGTTTTAGAAGAACAACCAGATTGTTACGCTCTTGTTGACGGTTATGTTCGCTGGGAGTGGGCTAAAAATAAGAGTCTTATACATGTTCCTTGCATCGTTTTTCCAATTTCAACCCCCAGAGAAGACCTACTCAGGGCAAGAATACTGATAAAAATTTCAGAAAGACCCCTTAATCTTGAAGAAAAGGCCGTAATTGTAAAAAAACTCTTGCAGTTTTACTCAGTTCGGGAAGTAGAACAGTTATTCTTTCCGATCTTGAGGTTACCTCTTAAGCCTGACTTACACAAACGTCTTACAGCAATTGCTACAGCATCGGAGGATTTTCGACAGGCAATACGCACTGGAATCATTGATGATAAAGTGGCTATAAGACTGTCTCTTTGGGATGAAAGGTCAAAAAGGGAAGTTCTCAGAATGTTTAATCAGATTCAATGTTCAGTAAGTCTTCAGCGGGAAATTCTGGATTATCTTGAAGACATGGCTCGACAGCAAAATATATCACCGGCTGATGTTCTAACATCTTCAGAAATTACGTCTATTATCTTTGACACTACTCTTAATGCCAGACAGAAAACCGAACGTATTAGAAACTTTTTCAAAAATCGCCTTTTTCCACATTTGGCCGCAAGAGAAGCCAGCTTCCGACAGTTTGTCGAATCTCTTAAACTTCCCCAAGGAGTTGTCTTTACACCGCCAGACCAGTTTGAGGGAGACGATTGGGAGGTTAAGATTAGTTTCACCAAGCCTGAAGATTTGATGACTAAATTTAAAGCCATAAGCGAAAAAATCACTCCGGAAGTCCTGAAAATCATGTGCTATGGCGACCGAGAATAACCAGTCTTACGATGAAATTTTTGTAGAAGAGCCGGTCCTTGAAAGTCCCTTATTAAGAGAACTGCATAAGACTCTACCTTCAGCCGATTTTCACGTTATCCCTTCCGAATTAGACTGGAAATATATCACACCCAAAGACCCTTCTAGAACTTTGCTGGTTGTCAGGTTTAAAGGACGGTTTTTGAGATCCTGCCCGGCTACCAGATTCTACCACTGTTGTGGTTACACCATTCTTCATTTTGCTGAAAATTGTTCTCTAAATTGCACCTACTGCATTCTTCAAGCCTACCTGAACCAGCCTTACCTTAAAATATTCGGGAACTTAGATGAAATGTTTGATGAAGTGGGAAAAATTTTAAACCAGCACCGAAATACGTTATTTCGAGTTGGAACTGGGGAGTTTACGGATTCACTTCTTCTCGATCCCTGGATTGGATATTCCGAACAAGTTGTCCCTTTTTTTGCCCGCCAGCCCAATGCCGTGCTGGAACTCAAGACAAAAACCCTTTTCGTTGATCGACTGAAACACCTTGATCATAGTGGACACACCATAGTTAGCTGGTCTTTGAACGCTCCATCCATTTCAATTCACGAGGAAGAAAAAGCCGCTACTCTTGATCAACGCCTTGATGCGGCCCTTAAGTGTTTGGATTGGGGTTATTTTCTTGGTTTTCACTTTGATCCCTTGTTTTTCTTCCCGGGTTGGGAGGACGAATATGATTTCACAGTAAAAAGGCTTTTTGAAAATATTCCCCCGGATCGAATAGTCTATATCAGCCTGGGAGCTTTCAGGTTTATGCCGGAATTGAAAGAGAAAGTTTTAAGCAATAAACCCAGGTGGAGACTCATAAGCGGCGAATTTGTTTCTAGCCCCGATGGGAAAAAGCGGTATTTTGTGGACATTCGAGTAAAACTTTATCGGTTTATGCTGGATCGGATTCGATCTTTTGCTCCAGATGTGTGCGTATATCTTTGCATGGAAAATAGTTCAGTCTGGAAAAGAGTTTTTGGGTTTAGCCCAGATGAAAAAGGTGGACTTCCTGCACTGCTCGACAATGCGGTAAAAAAGACGATGAAAATTGGGACGGACTGTCTTTACTCGGCAGCGTCCCTTTTTTTGAAAAAACCTCAGCCGACTTAGTTTGCATCGATTCAAACCTTTCTTCTAATCCCCTTATTTCAGCTTTAGCTTGTTTTGGGGATTTTAGATTATCAAAAATAATTTGATTATATCATTGACAGGCAACCCGCTTTCTTTTAGAAATCTAAGTGACAATTGTATTTCGGGTTTTAGGTTTTTCCTTCTGTCTAAAGGCGAATCTAAGCTTGGTATCTTGATGTTCTTTTAGATGAACAGGTTTCCAGAAAAGGGAGGAAAATGAAATGGATTTCGAGTTGACCGAAGAACAAAAGATGATGAGAGACATGGTTTATAAATGGGCTCTTAAAGAGCTTGCCCCTATTCAGGAGAAGGTTGACGAAGAAGATTGGTTTCCACCCGATTTCTTCAAGAAATGCGCAGAAATTGGCATTTTAGGAATAACCATTGATGAAAAATATGGTGGTTTAGGAAGCGACGTTTTGACTCAGACGCTTGTTGTGGAGCAGATGAGCCGTTTTGCTCCTGGTCTTGCTATGACTTATGCAGCTCACTCCAATCTCTGTGCTCACAACATTCACCGTAACGCCAATGAGTATCTCAAAGAAAAGTATCTACCTCCCATGATTCGAGGCGAAAAGATAGGAGCCCTTGCTCTAACCGAACCAAACGCTGGTTCAGATGCCATGAGCATCAGGACTAGAGCGGTTAAAAAGGGCGATAAATATATTCTTAACGGCACCAAGATCTTCATCACCAATGGTCCCGTGGCGGATATCTTTCTTGTTTATGCAAAGACTCAACCAGAACTGGGAGCAAAGGGCATTTCAGCTTTTATTGTAGAAAAAGATTTTCCCGGTTTTTCTGTTTCGAGAAAGATCCGAAAGTGCGGCATGCGGGGATCGCCAACAGGCGAGTTGGTTTTTGATAACTGCGAAGTTCCGGCGGAAAATCTTGTGGGGCAGGAGAATATGGGAGTTCATGTTATGACCAGCGGACTTGACGTAGAACGAATTGTGCTCGCCGGTGGAAGCATCGGTATGGCTGAACAGGCTCTGGAATATGCGATTCAGTATGCTGTAGAACGAGAACAATTCGGGCAGCTTATCGCAAATTTCCAGATGATCCAGCAGAAGTTGGCTGATATGTATGCCAGGACCGAAGCAGCGAGGCTTCTTGTCTATCGTGCCGCCGATCTTGCTCAGAAATCTCCTCGAGGTGGTAAAGGAACGGAACTTACCAAGATGGCTGCATCGGCAGTTCTTTTTGCTTCGGAAACCGCCACATGGGTTTGTAATCAGGCTGTTCAGATTCATGGCGGTTATGGCTACTGTCTTGAGTTCCCTGTTCAAAATCTGTGGCGAGATGCAAAACTTTACGAAATCGGCGCTGGAACAAATGAAATCCGCCGTATCATTGTAGCTCGCGAACTTACAAGAGAAGCCTTTGCTAGAAAGGCTCAGCGTTAATTCTTCTTTCTGATGTGAAGTAGCGTTATGCCCAAGATTTTTCAATTGTTAAAAGAAGGGGGCAAATGATGGAACAACCTTTAGTGTTGGAAGAAAGAAGAGATCAGGTTGTAATTCTTACTCTAAACCGTCCCGAGGTGATGAACTCTTTTAATTTCCCTATGTTGAGGGCTTTGAAGGAAAAAGTGGAAGCTCTTCATTTTGATCGAGATGTGCGAGTAGTGATCATTACGGGGGCGGGGGATAAGGCTTTTTGTGCTGGCGCTGACCTGAAAGAACGGGCTACTCTCACGGAAGATCAGGTGAGAGAATTTATTTTCACTATAAGGAATCTTTTTACTTTCATTGAATTTATGAGCAAACCGGTTATTGCTGCCGTGAATGGTATTGCTCTTGGAGGCGGCACTGAGCTGGCTCTTGCTTGTGATATTCGCATCGCATCCACCACTGCAACTATGGGACTTACAGAGACCCGTCTTGCTATTATCCCGGGAGCAGGTGGCACTCAGCGTCTTCCCAGGCTTGTGGGTCGAGGCAAGGCTAAAGAGTTGATTTTTACCGGTCGCCGCGTGGATGCTCAGGAGGCTCTCCAGATTGGGCTAGTCAATAAAATATGTCCCCCAGAAAAACTTATTGAAGAATGTCTTTCTATGGCGGCTATGATTTGTGAAACTGGTCCTATCGCTATCCAACAGGCAAAATACGCCATAAATTACGGGCTTGAAGTAGATATTCATACAGGACTTGCTATCGAATCAAACGCATACTGGATTACGATTCCAACTGAAGACCGATTAGAAGGGTTGAAAGCCTTTCAGGAAAAGCGGAAACCGGTTTATAAGGGTAAGTAGTGAGTATATGCTGAGTTTTTGCTTTGAGTCTCTCACTTATCACCTTTGTTGCTGATACGCGCTACTATGCAGCATGCTATCTCCTTATGAAATTAAAGTGAGAGATTTTTTAGATGCGGTCGCTCACGCCGAAAATTTTATCCGTATAAAGGAGTGATCCTATATGACGCCGGAAGAAAGAGCTGAGAACAGGCGCTTCTGGGAGGAGGAAGAGCTAAAGCTTGATGAGTTAATGTATCGGGCTATGTGGCCCGGCGGAGAAGCTGCTGTTCAGCGGCTTGCGAAGCAGGGCAAACAACCGGTGCGCCAGCTCATACAAAAGCTTATAGACGAAGGAACGGAGTTTTACGAACTGGGAGTTATAGCTGGATTTGGAATGAATTATCCCGATGTGGAAGATGTCCCCTGTGGTGGTATTGTGACCGGCATTGGAAAGATCCACGGTAATTGGACTATGATTATTGCAAACGACAGTAGAGTAAAGGCTGGCACCTATTTCCCGATCACTCTGAAAAAACATATGAGAGCCCAAGCAATAGCTGAACAGTGTGGTTTAAACTGCGTGTATATTGCCGATTCAGGTGGAGCTTACCTTCCCATGCAGGCGGATGTCTTCCCCGATGACGGTCATTTTGGATCGATGTTTTACAACATGGCGAGAATGTCCGCTAAGGGACTTAAGCAGATTACCCTCAGCACGGGAGGCAACACCGCAGGAGGAGCCTACATAGTCTTTATGGCTTGTCAGGCGGTAATGATAGATAAGCTTGCCTATTCCTTCCTTGGGGGACCACCCCTTGTAAAAGCGGCAACGGGAGAGGTTATATCGGCAGAAGATTTGGGTGGAGCTCGAGTCCATACTCAAATTTCTGGTGGTGCCGATTACTTTTGTCGCACTCAGGATGAGGCTGTTGAAAAAGTAAGGGAAATTCTTTCGATGGAGCCGCCTCAAAAAATCCACGTTCACCGCTATGAAGAGACACCTCCACGTGTGCCTGTTGAAACTATTTACGAAATTCTTCCTGCCAAAATTCATCAGGGCATCAATGTGCGGGCTTTTATCCAGGCAATAGCGGATGACAGCCATTTTGTCGAATACAAGAAAAACTATGCTCCCGGCCGCGGCGATAACATTGTTACGGGAAAGATTCGCATAAGAGGTATTCCCGTTGGAGTAATCGCTGCAAATGGACTTGGTATTATCTTTGTTGAAGCGGCAAGGAAAGCGACAGAGTGGATTATTCGATGTAGCTACGAGAAAATACCCCTTTTGTTCATCCAAAGTTCGCCCGGTTACATGGTTGGTTCAGAATCGGAGCACATGGGAATTGGTAAATACGGAGCTGATATGGTGCGAGCGGTTTCATGCGCTCAGGTTCCTCGCATTCAACTTGTTATAGGTCCCGATAATGGAGCTGCAAACTACGGTATGTGTGGTCGAGCCTATCGCCCCCACTTTCTCTTTTCTACAATGCGAGCTAGAACATCGGTTATGAGCGGTAGATCGGCGGCGGAGGTGTTACTGTCGATCGAAGAGCGTAAAAGAGAATCTGAAGGCAACCCCATGACAGAAGGAGAAAAGCAGGCTTTTAGAGAAAAGATGATCGAAAAATACGATGGGGAAGCTCATCCCTTCTTCTGTGGTGCTCGCCTGTTAAACGATAGAGTCTTAAAATTTAGAGAAATTAGAGATTGGCTCGCTTTCGCCTTTGAGGTGAGCCTGTTGAAACCGATCGGCGAACCGTCTTTCGGTAATCTTAGATTTTAGGAGGGTAAACTATGGCCAAGTTGAATTATCCAAAAAAGGTTGTGATTGGGGACATTACCGTTCGAGATGGCTTCCAGCACGAAGAAAAATTCATCCCCACCGATGCTAAGCTCTGGGTTGCAGAAGAACTCATTCTTGCAGGATTCAAACACATTGAGTTGACAAATCTTGGTAATCCAAAGCGAATGCCTCAGTTTAAGGATGCAGAGGAACTTCTTAAGAGGCTAAGAAATAGCAAGAGAGTTAAACATTTGCTTCCGGAAGTGGAAATTACAACCGTTACGATTCGAGAACAAGCTATCGAAAGAGCTATAAAAGCAAGACAGGAAGGATGGGGACCGGATAGAATTCTGGTCATGGTTTCCACGAGTGAAGCTCATCATAAGGTAAATTCCGGTACTACGCTGGACGAATACTGGAAGATGTGCGAAGAGTGGTTCCCGAAGGTAAAAGATGCGGGAATGAAAATAAACGGCACAGTCAGCACCATATGGGGATGTCCCATTACTGGGCGCACTGAAATGAAAAAGGCTATCGAATTTACTAAAAGATGGCTAGATATGGGAGCAGACGACGTTGAGCATGCTGACCATGATGGTTCCGCCTCACCTGATAGAGTTTACGAGTATTTTTCTATGTTGCTTGATGCTATTCCAGATCCTATGAAACACATTGCTCACTTCCACACCACCAGAGGCTGGGGATTGGCTAATGTGCTGGCAGCTCTTCTTGCTGGTGTTATCAGGTTCGAATCCACCATGGGAGGCATTGGAGGACAGCCGGCAAACTTTGTGGATGGAGTGCCAGTGGGCGGAACAGGAGAATATTATTACCGAGATCCTTCTATTGTTGGACTCGTGTCCACAGAAGATATGGTTGTGATGATGGATGAAATGGGGATTGACACTGGTGTCGATGTCGATCGTGTGTTGAACATCGGACGAATGGTGGAAAGAATTGTGGGACGCAGACTTAGGTCAGAATGTATTAAAACAGGCCGTATCCCAAAGGAGATGACAGGTAGAGAGTAGGCCAAGCTAGGCTGAACTTAAAAGATACCTTTTAACCAGAAGGTTATCATGATATATAAAGGGCGAAAGAATTTTTCGCCCTTTATGTTATGGTTGTTGGATTTGTGCTAGAAAGAATTAAAAACTGCCTGGAAAGAAGAAATGAACTTTTCAATCCGACGCTACTATACTTACCTTCTGGTTGAAGGTCTTCTGGGACTGACCATCGCTTTTGTTATTGGTGCCTTGCTGGGACATTTCCTGGCAACGTCCAATTTAGGTTGGCTTTCGTTAGGCAAAAAGACCCTGTGGTGGGATTTTTCCTGGATAAGGCAAAAGTCCCCCTGGGGGTTTTTAATTATGTTTTTCCTTGGCACTGGTCTCGTAGCAGGAGCTTTACAGGCACTATGGGCTTTTTCTCAATGGTTAGGGTGCTTATTTGTGAGTCGAACCATAAATAAATATAACGACACTGACCATATAACCGCTGTCCCCGTTACAGACGGCTTCAGAACTTTACTTCACCCCTTTAGACGTGTTGCTTGCTTGCTTTCAAATAGCCCAAAAAGCCAAAATAGCCTGCCGTCTATAGCGCTCTTTGATCAGCGGCAACGATTTCTGGCAGAAGGCGACCGCCGTATGCTAACTTTTCCATGGAAGCTGGTAAAATTCTTTGTCGCTGTTTCGGTTCTTACATCGTGGTTTCTTAGTCTGTTTGTGTTTTACAAATACACGACAACGATTGTTAGTGGCCAGTCTGCGGTTAATAACCTCTGGACATACTTTTCTTCCAGTTTCAGAATTTTCGTTCATATTTTTTATTTCGGCCTTGTGGTTATAGGATTTGGTTTTGTTGCTAATCGATTTGTTCAACTTTATTTGATGCACCTTGATAACCTGGTTTATGACGAAGTTCTGCCTAGGTTGGAGACTTCCCAGGTTCGAGGTATTGAAGAAATTCAAAATCTTCTTGCAAAGCTAAACGAGAAAATCGAGAAGCTGGAGCAGATTATAAAAGTTTCTGCCAGTAATACACTTCGTAAATGAGATTTGACCAAGATGGAACCGATTGGTTTCATAATTCAAAAGGTGCTTTCCGAAAGAAAGATCCTTCCGACTAGTCCTGTGAGTGATTGGGAAAGTGTGGTGGGATCTCAGGTGGCTTCGCGAGCGAGACCGGTGAAATTCAAGAAAGGTGTTTTAACTGTTCATGTTTACGACAGCATATGGAAGCATCACCTAGATCTCCATAAAGAAGAAATCCTTCAGCGGGTTAATGATCAGCGAGTTGGATTAGAACCTGTTACAAAAATTGTATTCAAGGTGGGGGAACTTCCTCAGGAGACTCCATCAAGCGTATTAACTCACCAGGAGAATTCAAAAATCTCTAAACCTAAAAGAAGGAAAAAATCTAAGCCAAAGAAGTATGAACTTTCCGAGGAAGCTCAAAAATTTATCAAGTCCTGTCGAGATCCTGAATTGAAAAGGATCGCTAGAAGATTACTTCCCCTTTTTGCTCCCGAATCAGTTTCAAGCGAGGAGCACAGCAATAATACCCGTGAGAAAGATTCCATCGAAAGTTCCCGCTCCCCCGATTGAAACAACCGGTGCACCTAGTTTTCTCACTTTGGGAAGATTCAAAATATCGGCTCCTAACAGAGTTCCAATAGTGCCGCTTACGTAAGCTGTTTTTGGAGCCCAATCGGGAGATAGAATTAAGGCGCAAAGAGCGGCTACTATGGGTGGTATAAACATAGGAATAGCTATGCCTACTCCAACTACTGGGCGAGCAAGCTTATTTACAACTATTGTTACAATAGCCGTGGCTATAAGAACATTGATAAAAGCTGGAGTCTGACTCCATAAATACAGAGAAAGCAAAGTCGGTATAAGAGCTCCTCCCACATTTATCGCTACGATCGTTTCTTGTGGTTTTCTGATGGGTGGCAAACGATACCGAATGCCGAAAAATGATATTATTTCCGGATAGGCCTGCTCGTATTCTGAGCGTATTCTGCCCACGGGAATATTTATAGCGCTTCCAATCATAGAGATAAATAAAAGCAGGAATAACAAATCCGGCGATATGCCCAGTTTCTCAAAGGCAATGTAAATGATTCCCCATTTAACAAGAAAAAACAGCACAAAGAGTATAAACATGAAGATGAAGAAGAACAGGATCATGAAAGGCAGGAAAAACATGATAAAATCCTTTCTTGACTGATGGTTTTACTATGGTGACTGAAGCTGCGTAAAGGATTATAGAAGAATGGAGCCGGTTGGACAATAGAATTGAAATACTAGTTCGAGAGACTAAACGGGAGGAGATGTGCATGAGTGAACCTCGCTTGATGAAAACTGTGACTTTGTCAAATGGCTTAAGAGTCTATTGTTACGATAAGTCTAAGCATGTGGCTGGGGATCGATGGTATGTGTGCTTGCGTGTGGAGGTGCCAATTGGGGTTAAAAAAGAATTTTTTGATGGTTATAATGATCCTGATGACGCTTATGATGAGTTTGTTAAAGCCTTTGGGAATGAGTATGTTTTTTCTTACGAAAAGGATAGAAACTTTATCGCGGAGAGCGATGTGAAGCGCCTTCTCGAAGAACTTTTGAGCGATTTTATGTCCCATACCGGTTTATACCTTGTTCATCCTGCTTGGCAAAAGCGGTGTATTCTGAAAACCTATCAGGATTGGAAGGAGAAGACAAAACTTAGACAACTTCATGAAGAATTTATTCGCAACTCCGATCAGGGAGGAGAATAAAGAAAGGCTTTTTATGTAGCCTATATCTCGGGTTAGAAAGAAAGTGTGAGTTAAAAAACATTTGTCACTTTAAGGGAATATAAAACTTGAAGTAAAAAGTAAAATTGTCTCTTGCTTTACTTTGTAAAAATGAGTATCAAGACCTGTTGAGAAACTAGACAGATGAGAAGAAACCCTCTTTTGGGTGATCTTCTCTTAGAAAGAGGAGAAAGGTTCTATGAAGGGTTACTTGAGCCTTGTTTCAGAGGTAAGTCGATCTTTGTGTGATCTTGCTGATATCTATAGCGTTGCCTATCTAGTTTCTAAAAGAATAACGGAAACTTTGGGCTTAAGGGGATGTTTTATTAAAGCAAGACGTAACGGGAGTGAAAAGCTCGAAATTTTAGGAAGTTATGGACTTAGCGAATATTTCCTTTTAGGGGAACCGTCCAAATCTAAAAAGAGCGTTTGTTTCCATCTTCCTGATATGACCATCTGTTTTCCTAACGTTAAGGAAGCAGAAGAAATTCCCGAACAAGAACAACTTCTTATTGAAGGGATCCATGCTATTAGTGTTGTCCCTATAGAAATAGGGCAGGAAATGCGGGGAATGGTGGCGCTTTTTGCACCAACACCTCGAGAATTTTCTAAAGACGATCTGCTCCTGGTTGAAACTCTTGCTTCCATGGTTATTTATGCTTTTTATCAGCAACTTGAGCGAGATCGATGCATTCTAAAAGAACGTCAATATCTCAAAAGCTTCCAGGAAGTAAGCGCCGCAATTAATTCTTCCCTTAACGTTAACAAAGTTCTTCATCTTGTTGTTACGAAAACAACAGAACTCCTTAATGCCATTGGTTGTGTAGTTCGTCTCCTTGATCCAAAAACTCAACAGCTTTACGTGGCTCAAGCCTACGGTTTGAGCGAAGAGTTTCTACACAAGGGTCCTGTAGATGCTCACAGAAGCATCGCTGAAAACATGGCGGGACGGACGGTAATCATAGATGACGTTTTTACTGATCCTCGCATCCAGTATCGAGCGGAAGTAGTTGAGACTGGCATCAGGCGTATCCTGTCCATACCTCTTATGGTGCGCGGTAAAGTAATAGGCGTGCTTAGAGTTATGGCAGGCGAAAGACCACCTTTTTCCGAAGATGAAGTAGAGTTTGCTCAGGCAATAGCTCAGCAGTGCGCCTTTGCGCTTGAGAATGCCAGAATGTATCAGCGCCTGAAGTATGAATATCAGCAGCTTCTTATAGACTTTGGCTATGATGGCAGTAGCACTTAAGACGAAAAAGGATAATGTCAATGGAACGACTACGAACTCTGACGCTTAATAATACCTTCGATGAGCACTTTATTCGGCTGGTTGAAGAAGAAAGCGGGCAGCAAATTAGCAAATGCTATCAATGTGGGAACTGCAGTGCTAGCTGTAATTATACCTTCGTTTACGACTATCCAGTAAATCAGATTATGCGCCTTATTCAGCTTGGTCAAAAGGCTGCTGTTCTCTCGTCTCGTTCTATATGGCTTTGTGCTGCTTGTACGGCCTGTTCAACAAGGTGCCCGTGCAACATAGAGGTTACTCGAGTGATGGAAGCCCTGCGAGTGATGTCCCTTAGAGAAGGAATCATATCCATTAAAGATGTAGAGGTTTTCTACGAAGAATTTTTGAAGTCGGTAAAGACTTTCGGACGAGTTTTCGAAACAGGGTTATTGCCTATCGTGAATTTACGAACGGGTCGCCTTACAAACGATATGGAGCTGGCTCCCAAGGTCTTCAAAGCTAGAAAGCTTCATTTGTTGCCTTCTATTATCAAAGGACGAAAGGAAGTTGCGGCTATATTCGATCGGTTTGAATCCTGGCAACACCAAAAAATGGCTCATAAAGGCTAGATTTGGGTTAAGGACTTTTTCGTCATTATGAGCAATGGGGAAGATAAAAAGATGTTTCGTGAAATAGCCTATTACCCTGGTTGTTCAATTGAAGGAACTGCTAAGGAATTTGATGAGTCGGTGCGGGAAATTTGTAAAGTTTTTGGAATCTCTCTTCGAGAAATCCCTGACTGGAACTGCTGTGGATCAACTCCCGCTCACATCTACGAACCACTTCTTTCTGCCGCTCTTTCTGGAAGAAACCTTGCTATTGCTGAATCGGTAGGATTTGATAAGGTGATGACTCCATGTCCTGGTTGCCTTAAGGCTCTTAAAGGATCTCTGGAGGCATTTCGAGATCCCACCAAAAAAGAAGATTTCCTTCGCATCCTCAACATGCCCTTCGAAGGCAGAATAAAGGCGGTTTCAATAGTTCAGTTTTTAATAGAAGATATCGGCGTTGATGAAATAGAGAGAAATGTTGTTTTCCCCTTGGAAGGCATAACAGTTGTGCCTTATTACGGATGTCTTCTTACTCGTCCTCCTAAGTTTGCCGAATTTGACGATCCTGAACAGCCCACGTCTATGGATCGATTATTAGGAGCGGTCGGTGCTAAAGTTCCACACTTTCCTTTTAAAACCGAGTGTTGCGGAGCGACCTACGGGGTGTTGAGAAAGGACATTGTGGGAAAACTTACAGGACGGATTCTAAAAATGGCGCAAGATCTTAAAGCCGATGCTATTGCTGTGGCTTGTCCTCTTTGCCAGCAGAATCTTGACCTGCGTCAAGGACAGGTTGAACGCTATCGTAAAGAATCTTTCGAAATCCCAGTTATTTATATTACCCAGATAATAGGATTGGCTTTAGGGATAGAACCTAAAAAGCTTGGTTTACATAGGCTGGCTGTGAAGCCTAACTTCCTGTTTGAAATGAGTCGTAAGGGAAAAGAAAATTTTGTCTTAGAAAAGCAAACATAAAAAAGTGTAGAGAGATGCTATGCGTATAGGTGTTTTTGTCTGTCAGTGCGGAACAAATATCGCCTCAACGGTAGATACAGAACGAGTCGCTGAAGCAGCAAGAAGACTTCCTGATGTGGTTTACTCTACAACTTACGTATATACCTGTTCTGAGCCGGGGCAGCAGGAGATTCAGCGAGCTATAGAAGCTTACAATCTACAAGGGGTGGTGGTTGCAGCCTGTTCCCCCAGAATGCATGAACCCACCTTTCGCAGAGCGGTAGAAAAAGCTGGTCTTAACCGATACATGTTCGAGATGGCGAATATTCGTGAGCATGTATCCTGGATCAGCAATGATCGTGAAGCGAACACGAAGAAAGCTATCGAGCTTGTGAGAATGGCTGTGGCAAAGCTCCGTTTCAATCAGCCTCTTTTCCCGTCTCGAGTAGCTATCAATAAGAGAGTTATGATCATTGGAGGGGGAGTTGCCGGCATACAGGCAGCTCTGGACTGTGCTGATGCAGGACTTCAGGTGGTGCTTGTAGAACGGAAAGCGTCCATCGGCGGCAAAATGGCCCAACTCGATAAGACCTTCCCCACCATAGATTGCTCATCCTGTATCCTGGGACCCAAAATGGTGGATGTTGCTCAAAAAGAAAATATAACACTCTATGCTTACAGTGAGATTGAATCGGTTTCCGGATACGTAGGAAATTTTACTGTCAAAATCCGTAAGAAAGCTACCTATGTGGATTGGACGGCGTGCACGGGCTGTGGAGTCTGCATGGAGAAATGCCCATCACGGAAGGTTTTGGACGAATTCAACGAGGAGCTTTCTTTTACCCGTGCCATAAGCATTCCTTTCCCTCAAGCCATTCCTAAGAAAGCAACCATAAATCCTAAGTATTGTCTTCATTTTACCAAAGGAAAATGTGGAATATGCTCTAAGGTCTGCCCTGCTAAAGCTATCCGGTATGATATGACCGATGAAGTTGTGACGGAAGAAGTGGGAGCGATAATTGTAGCAACAGGTTATGATCTTTTTGATCCCTCTGCTTACGGAGAATATGGTGCCGGACAGTATCGAGATGTAATAACCGGGATTCAGTATGAACGAATACTGAGCGCATCGGGACCCTTTGGAGGGCACATCAAGCGGCCATCCGATGGGAAAGAGCCAAAAGATGTTGTTTTTATTGCATGCGTTGGATCTAGAGATGCTTCTGTAGGAAGACCATACTGTTCCGGCGTGTGTTGTATGTATATAGCCAAGCAGGCGATCCTCACAAAGGATCATATTCCGGATTCTCGTTGCTATGTTTTTTACATGGATATTCGAGCTCCAGGGAAAAATTACGATGAGTTTGTAAGAAGGGCTCAGGAAGAATACGGTGTGCAGTATATCAGAGGTAGAGTAGGGAAGATTTATCCCAAAGGCGATAGACTTGTTGTTCAAGGTATGGATACCTTGCTTGGGGTTCAGATCGAGGTAGAAGCTGACCTGGTGGTTTTGGCTACAGGCATTGAAGCCAGCAAAGGAGCGAGAGAACTGGCTGAGAAGTTGCATATTTCCTACGATCAATATGGCTTCTTTATGGAAAATCATCCCAAGCTAAGACCTGTAGAAACCAACACGGCTGGGATCTATCTTGCCGGAGCCTGCCAGGGTCCAAAGGATATTCCTGCTTCGGTTGCTCAGGGAAGCGCTGCGGCCTCAAAAGTGCTAGCACTTTTTGCAAGGGATACCATAGAAACAAGTCCTCAGGTGGCGTCAGTGAATGAGCGAGCCTGTATCGCCTGTGGTAAGTGTATAGAAGTCTGCCCCTATGGAGCAATCCGCTGGAAAGAACTTAAAGGTGGCATAAAAAAAGCAGAAGTTCTTGCAACAGTATGTCAGGGATGTGGACTCTGTAATGCTACATGTCCACCAAAGGCTATTCAGCTACAACATGCTACCGATAACCAGATTCTCGCGGAAATTGAAGAACTATGTGCTTAGAACAGCCAATACTAAGCTAAGTTTTCAGGGAAGAGCTTTATGGAAGAAAAAAGCACAACATCAGCAAACGAAATGAAGATCATTGGTTTTTTGTGTAATTGGTGTTCTTACGGTGGAGCCGACACTGCTGGAGTATCCAGACTTAAGCAACCAACGGATTTAAGGGTTATTCGTATCCCATGCACGGGAAGAATGGATCCGCTTTTTGTTTTGAAAGCTCTGATTTCAGGAATAGATGGAGTATTGGTTTCTGGTTGTCATCCAAAAGATTGCCATTATGCTGTAGGAAATTTCTATGCTCGTAGGCGACTTGAGGTTCTAAAAGAGTTTCTTCCTTTTTTGGGGATTGATGCTGATCGCTTTCATTATACCTGGGTTTCTGCGTCGGAAGGTCAAAGGTGGCAGGAAGTAGTAACGGAGTTTTCTCAACGAATTCACGAGCTAGGCAGGAATCCTGGCGTAGGAACAAAAACTAAAACGGAGAATTCTGTGGAGGCTTATTGAAAATTATGTGGAACGAAATTACCGAGAAACTCCACGAAGTGTTACGTAATGTTATGCCCCAGGTTGATGTGGTATTAGGATGGGAAAGAGGGTTTAACCCTTTACGGATAAAACCTGTTGTTGTCCGTAGCGAAAAAGATATCTCCAGGCTCGTCTGGAATCCTTTCTGCGTTCAGAACCTTACTGGATACCTTGTAAAAAACCCTGCTGTTATAGCTGGCGAGGGTAAAAAAGTAGCAGTATGTGTTAAAGGTTGCGATAGTCGCTCTCTTGTGGCGCTTATTCAGGAGCATTTCTTAGACCGTGATAGACTTTTGATAATAGGTGTTCCTTGCCAGGGCACGATAGACTGGCGACTAGTTATGAAGAAAATAGGCAATACAACGACTGTGTTTAACGCCCACATTGAGGATGGAATTCTTAGAATTGAACACTCCGGTGGTTTAGAACAAATGTCGATTGAAAGTGTTTTACTTCGGCGATGTCTTAGATGTGCTTATCCGAACCCCGTTATTTACGATGTTTTAATTGGTGAAACTGTAACTCCGCGGATCGATAAAAGTGAACTTTATAGAAATGTAGCACAATTTGAACAAAAGTCCCTTGAAGAACGACGGAATTTCTGGATAGATGTTCTCTCCCGGTGTGTTCGATGTTACGCCTGTCGCAATGCTTGCCCTCTCTGTATATGTCAGGACTGGTGTATTGCCGAAAGGCGAGATCCCAAGTGGGTTACTCAAAGGCCCACGATCAAAGATATTTTTATCTTTCACAGCATTCATGCACTTCATCTTGCGGGAAGGTGCACCGAATGTGGAGAATGTGAGCGAGTATGCCCTGTGGGGATTCCAGTAATGTTTATCAAAGAAAAGCTTAATGAGATAAACCTTCGTCTTTTTTCCTATGAGGCTGGTCTTGATCCTCAAGCCGTTCCGCCTCTACTTACTTTCAACCCTCATGAAGCTGGTATATAAAGATAGCAAATGGACAGGGTGAAGACGCTATGACGCCTGCGAAGAAAGCTAAAAAAAAGATCGAGGAAAAGATTTTTATCCCACAAGAAAAACTCAATGAGGTGCTTGAGCGGCTCTCTAAGCATTTTAGAGTCTGGGTGCCCGTTCTTTCTTCTTCGAGTAATGGATGGACGGTCGAGTTTAGACCTTTTACAATCGAGAGTGAGCCTTTTTTTACTCGCCAGAGTACTATGCCCCCTAAAAGCGTAATTCTCCCTCAGGGGGAAACCTTGTTTCAATATGAATATGTCAAAAACTCTGATGATCCCTCCAAACAGGATTTGATTCTAAAAGAAACGATCAATGCGGAAAAGACCCTAGTATTTGGCGCTCGTCCCTGCGATGTTCGAGGATTTGTGATTTGCGACTGGGTATTCCTGCGGGGGCTCTATTTGGATGTTTATTACAAAAGCCGTAGAGAAAACACTCTTTTTGCCACTTTGGTCTGTCAGGATGCCGATGATGCCTGTTTCTGTTCATCTGTTGGTGGTGGCCCCGGAGATATGGAAGGTAGCGATATTAGGATTACTTCTACAAGTGAAGGTTTTGTCTTGGAAGGTCTAAATGACAGAGCTAAAGAAGTGATTTCACTTTGTGAGTGCGATCCCCCTTCTGAAGAGCAGTCGCGGGATGCTCAGCGTATTCAGGAAGAAGCTAAAAATAGAATAATTGGTTCACTGGACGTTTCGGGAAGTGTGGAAGCTGTCAAGGGTCAGTTTCAAAACATGGGAGTCTGGCGCGATATTGCCGAATCTTGCTTGAGTTGTGGTGTTTGCACTTATGTATGTCCTACCTGCTATTGCTTTACTATAACTGATGAAATTCAGGGGCTTAAGGGGGAACGTTTGCGTTCATGGGATTCCTGCATGTTTCATCAGTATACTCAGGAGGCCAGTGGACATAATCCAAGACCTACAAAGCTTGAACGATATCGTAATCGGCTTGGTCATAAATTTTGCTATTTTCCTTTGAGGTATGGCGGAGTCATTGCCTGTTGCGGATGTGGGAGATGTATTAGATCCTGTCCTGTTTCAATAGATATCAGGAGCGCAGTTGAACGAGTTAAGGAGGTGCATAGCAATGCTTGCGTCTGCAGTTAATCCTTATCTTCCTGAATTGGGAAGGGTTGTTGAAGTTATTACGGAAACACCGACTATTAAAACCTTCCGGATAGTGCTTGAGAATACGGAAAAGATGCAAGCCTTTGATTTTCGTCCAGGTCAGGTAGCTCAATTGTCCGTTTTTGGTGTGGGAGAAGCGACCTTTGTCATCAATTCTCCCCCAACCTGTAAAGATTATCTGCAGTTTAGTGTTATGAGGGCAGGGGAGGTGACTCAAAAGATTCATCAACTGGTGCCCGGCGATCCTGTGGGAGTAAGAGGTCCTCTTGGGAACGGTTTCCCCTACGAAGCGATGCAGGCCAAAAATATTATTTTTATTGCCGGTGGAATCGGTATGGCACCTTTAAGAACTCTTCTTCTTTTTATGCTTGAAAATCGAAAGGATTACGGCGAGATATCGCTTATTTACGGTGCCAGATCGCCTCAGGATTTGTGTTATCGCTACGAAATCCCCAACTGGCAAAAAAAAGGTGTTGATGTTGTGTTGACGGTTGATGCTGAAGCTCCAGGTTGGACGCATCGGGTGGGCTTTGTTCCAACAGTATTGTCCGAAGAAGCACCATCTCCTAACAATCGGATAGCTATTGTGTGTGGTCCTCCAATAATGATTAAATTTGTACTTTTTGGCTTGAGAGAGCTTGGTTTTGAAGATTGGCAAATTTACACTACTCTGGAAAAAAGGATGAAGTGCGGAATTGGAATATGTGGACGATGTAATATGGGAGAAAAATTTGTATGCGCTGACGGTCCTGTCTTTAGTATGGAAGAACTCCAGGGAATGGTGCCGGAATTGTAGTTAATAACCAGTTATAAATTCATTTCGCCTTTTCTTATTCTTATCCTGCCTCTTTACCTATAAGTTTTTGGTGATTGTACAAACTAAAAGAACCGTAACGATATAGTATCGTTTCGGTTTTTGATCTGGTTTGTTAACGTCTAGCCTATTTGGAGGCTCCCATGAAGAGAAAATCTTTGGTTTTTTTGGGGATGTTAATAGCGTTTTTACTTGGGAAGGTCACAACAGTTTTTGCTGTAGATCTTCTTAATTATTCAGTTAGATCTTACGTGGTTGGAGATGGTAACGAAGTCACCATTGAAGGATTTGTGGTAAATAACAAAACTCATAAGATGTTGATAAGAGTTCAAGGTCCATCTCTTCCATCTGTTTTTGAGAAAAAGTTGCTCGATCCCGTGATTTCAGTTTATCGCGGAAGTGATCTCTTGGTTAGCAATGATGATTGGGCAAGTAGCCCCAATTCAGCGGAAATTGTGAGTTCCGGTCTAGCTCCATCTGACCCTCGAGAATCAGCTATAATTCAGCTATTTGAGCCTGGTAGTTATACAGTGGTTGTCTCGGGAAAAGGTAAGAATGATGGTGTAACATTGCTAGAAATCTACGATCTTGGCGAAGTCGGATTAATTTATGACAATTTTTCGGGAAGTTCGGTTGATCTCAATCTATGGCAAATCAAATCGGGTAACCCGTATGTTAACGAAGGTTACTTTTACTGCACCACAAATCAGTTTGTTGATTCTATAAATGGATATATGTGTAAAGTTGAAACTCTTTTTGAATCAAATTCTTGGGGTGTAGCCCTTCAAAACGCTTTGGAAAGAAGTAATGGGACGTTAGGAATGCAAGTGTGTGTTGGGATGGTTAACAACTTAAGGCTCTGCGGTGTTTTGGAAGTGCAAAGGAATGGTGCTGTAGTAGCAAAGGTCGTCAATATAGATAGCAATGGCACTGTTGCTCGAGAATTTTTTGTCGAAAGCTTATCTACTCTTACTACAGCTTCCTTTTTTGGAATAGTATGGAACCCCAATTCAAAAGCGCTGAATTTTCTTTCCAGACTCAATGAATCATCTGTAACCAAAACCATCACCTGGTTTGGCAATGCTATGGATTCTGTATATCAGCGGGCGCCTCTTGAAATTTATTCAGTAGGAAATTCTCCAGTGACGTCAATTTTTCCCGTAGCCTATGTTGAGCGTTAAAATATTAAAACCCTGTCCGGCTGGAGGGGGAAAGCCGAACAGGGCCAGGAGGGGTTAGGAGAAGGCGACCAACGCCATCCTGGTGCAATACATAAACTAATTATTTTTAGAATTCAAGCCTTTTTGAATGGATTTTGTGAATTTTTTTTTTAGTAGATAAGACGATTTTGTGAATTCTAGGCAAGTCAGAGTTTGGTATTATAATTTACGGGTTGGTATTATAATTTACTGGATTGTTGTCTTAGATCTGGCTTATGTTTGAGGGAAGAATCATGCTGGATGTTGTTCTGGTAGTTGCTGGGGTAATTGAAAAAGACGGCAAGGTGCTTATCGCTCAACGGTCAAATCCTGATGATCCTCTGTTTAACACCTGGGAATTTCCAGGAGGTAAGGTCCGACCCGGTGAAACTCCACAGATATCTCTCATGCGTGAACTTCAAGAAGAACTGAATATTATTGTTGATGTAGGTGATTTGCTTGTTGAAGGAGTTTATGCCTATCCCCATATATCTATAAAGCTCCAGGCTTATCGGTGCGTATGGAAAGCAGGAGATATTAAACTTAACAGTCATGGAGCTTACAAGTGGGTGTTTCCGGAAGAAGTATCAAATTACAATCTTTCCCCAGCCGATTACATGATTCTGGAAAAGTTACTTAAAACTGGCACCGATAGAACAAAATAAAAAAGCCAGTTAACTCGATGTTAACTGGCTTAACTTTCCCTTTTTGGTAGCGGGGGGAGGATTTGAACCTCCGACCTTCGGGTTATGAGCCCGACGAGCTACCTTACTGCTCCACCCCGCGATCATTTCGTTATTTTTATATGCTCCATCTATTGAAGTGTCAATAGGTAAAAGAGGGTGTTCGAAAATTGGGTATTCGATTGTTTTGTTGTAGGTCTGTCTTTTTAGTATAAAGGAAAAAAACAAAGGATAGCCAGTTACATGGAACAAGAATCTATGGATATTATAAGGTTTCAAGAGATGTTTGCCACTGAAGATGCTTGTAAAGAGCACCTATTTAGACTCAGGTGGCCAGATGGATATAAGTGTCCCAGATGTGGGAATACTGAATACTCATATCATAGTACGAGAGAATTATATCAGTGCAAGGGGTGTAAGTATCAGGTATCAGTTACGGCAGGGACAATATTTCACAAGACAAGGATACCTTTAAGGAAATGGTTCTGGATGATTTTTCTTATGTCTCGGCCAAAAAGCGGGATCTCGATGATGTCTATCAGGAGGATGTTAGAAATAAAGAGTTGCAAGACGGTATAGGTTATGGGACATAAGATCATTAAGGCCATGGAGGAAAGGGATAGTCGCTATAAGCTTGGAGGGCTTGTGGAGATGGATGACAGCTATCTTGGTCCATCCAAACCCGAGAAACGAGGGAGATGAGTGGTTGGAAAGAGCAAAGTGGTTATTGCGGTAGAAAACAAAGGTGATAGAACAGGTTACGTGAAGATGTCTTTAGTTAATAGGGTTAGTGGGGAGGAGATCTTAAAAACCATGTGGAAAAATTTGGATTTGGATACCAGACTGCGATCAGATGGTTGGTGTTTTTATGGGATTCTGGGTAAAAAGATCAAGGCCCATGAAAAGATTGTAGTAGGCAAAGGTTCTCAAGCGTCAAAGCTTCTTCCATGGGTCCATACCATGATAGAAAACGTCAAAGGGATACTTAGAGGTGTACACCATGGAATAAGTTCAAAACACTCTGGAAAATACCTCGCAGAATTCTGTTACAAAACTAACCGTAGATTTTGGGAATCCCAACTTTTTAATCGATTGCTGCATGCTTGCCTCAACACTACCACTATGACATTTGCGGAGCTAAGGGTATGATCGATTATTTTATTTGGATCATCAAACCAGTGAAGCAATATTTGTTCGTCAGTCAGTCATATGTTCCTTCCCTTGGGGATAATTTTCGGTTTTCTGGTTGTGATAATTTGAACCGATGACAGATTCATTTTTCTGTTGAGGCTGAGTCAATATAAAGTTTAATATAATAAGCTAGAGAGTGGGGTCCTTAGTAAATGACAATCCATACAAAAGAATATAGAGGTCATTAGGATATCTTAAGGCAGGTATCCATGCAAAAAGTGTAAACCAAATAGGGGAACAGAAACAGAACAGCTCGCTCCAGTAGACAGTTCACCCGCACGCATTCCGCTACGCTAGATCCGCACGTATGCCCTGCTCATGAGCTCAAATGTTGGGCATTGTAATTAACACAAACAAAGGAGAAAATCATGAAGAAGTATGTCGCAGAGTTCTTTGGTATATTTTGGTTGGTTCTTGGTGGATGTGGCAGTGCTGTGTTGGCTGCTGCATTTCCTAATGTCGGTATTGGTCTCCTTGGTGTTTCCCTGGCCTTTGGTTTAACTGTGCTCACGATGGCCTTCGCCATCGGGCACATATCAGGATGCCACCTCAATCCGGCTGTCTCGTTTGGTCTCTGGGCTGGCGGTCGATTTCCTGCTAAAGAATTAATACCTTACATTATTGCGCAAGTTCTGGGTGCCATTGTAGCTGGTGGTGTTTTGTATCTCATTGCCAGTGGTAAGGCTGACTTTACGCTTTCTGCTGGGTTTGCTTCAAATGGTTACGGAGTTCATTCACCCGGTGGGTACAGTATGCTTTCGGCACTGATAACCGAAGTTGTCATGACCATGATGTTTCTTCTTGTCATTCTTGGTGCCACGGATAAACGAGCGCCACAGGGGCTTGCTCCTATTGCCATCGGCTTGTGCCTGACCCTCATCCATCTGATTTCCATTCCCGTAACAAACACATCTGTGAATCCAGCTCGTAGCACCGGGGTTGCGGTGTTTGTGGGTGATTGGGCAATTTCGCAGCTTTGGCTTTTTTGGGTAGCACCAATTGTCGGCGGTTTGCTTGGTGCAGCCATATATCGTTTTATCGGAAGCGAAGAAAAATAAAAGGGTAAATGCCCAACATAGCGCTCCAGCGGACGGGCTAACGCTCGCCGCTAAGCTTGATCATTGGGCGACATAAGTATGAGCGTGGTGTATGTAGGACAGGGGAGTTGATGAAATCTTTGTTCCTTTATCTATGTGTTGCGGTTTGTGCGACTGTTTTGAGCAGCAGGTGGTGCGGCTGCGCTGAAACGCAACTGCCTAATGCCCCCTCGCTTTCAGATGTTGTTTTCACTGGCCTGCGACCGGCAAAGGAATTGAATCAAGCGAGTTATCCGAAGGAAGGCCTGCCTTGCCTTCGGAATTATCTCGCGACCATTACCCAATTTCCTCATCTCTGGACGTTCGATCCCCTTCCAATCCCGAGAAAGCTTTGCTTGTAAGAAGACGTAATCTCATCGAGCAGATGGTTGCCATTCTTGGCCAGAATGTTCGAAAAGAGGCGGAAGCTTTCGCCAATGCGGTGCCCCTGATGGCTGAGTGGGAAGGGATGAGTGAAGGTCCTGTGAGTGAGGCAAATTTTGCGGACAATTGGCTAAAAAAACACTCCGGCACAGCAATCGCCCCATTTCTTATCCTTTTCAAAGCCCATCGGCTCAGAGCGGGATATAAGGCCGCACGGGCTAAACACGAAAAAGATCTCTGGCCAATCCTTGCAAAGCGGTATCGGAAGGCGCTGGACGAGGCCAGATTATCAACCAATTCCCTTATTTCTTGCATCGCTGACGATCTGGAATCACAGACATTTGTCTATCTGGATGGTCAAGGGAGGCCATGAGATGAAAAAATTAGCCCTATGGTGTCTCATGGTTGGAGCCGGTCTTTGGTATCCTATTACTGCCCATGCATGTTCCTGCTCATGGAACGGCCCTTTTCTCACGGTATCAAAGGATGCGCCTCTGATAATCCATGGCAGGATTATTCGCCATCATTCCAGGCAATCTCCGACCATGGATGTTCGCGTTCTGGAAACATTAAAAGGGGGATTGCTTGATTCAGAAATGGTGGTACAGATGGGAGATGGAATGCAGTGCCGCCCCACGCTGGAGGGTTTTCCGCCTGAGAGTGAATGGATTTTAGCGCTCAATGGGCCAGGTTCAAAGCCTGGAGATGGCTGGGCACTTTCTCATTGTGGAGAATATTGGCTTCAGGTGGAAAAAGGGGAAGTGATTGGCAGCATCAATGGAAAGCAATCTGAGCTGAAAAGGATGCCACTGGATGAATTGAAAAATAAAATTCGCTATTCGCGCTTTCATACAACATTCACAGGTAAGGTGTCACAAGGCGAACGGTTTGAGCGCCCATTCGGCGAGCAGTTTGTATTCGTCCTTGAACCCATGCAGGGCGGATGGGAAATTGTCATCAAAGAACATGGACGAGATGAAAACCTGGCACGGCTGACCCCGCCTTTTCACTTTGTCCCCAATCCAAGGTATATTGAGGGCTGGCATCTGTCCGAAAATCCTTCCGAGTGCACAATGAGGGAGTATCTTGCTGAGGCTGGCCCTACCAATCCGAGAGAATTTATCTTCTCTCCTGAAGTCGGCAAAAGTATTGGCGGACCGGGTGTGACCCATGCGGTGGAGGCTGAAGAAGTGGACAAGATTCAGCGTTTTGGTCGGGGGGCGCTGACTATTATTGAATTCAAACTTCAGCCAACAGCGAACGGTTGCCCGGTGATAGAATGGATGCAGTTTTCCGTTCGCCTTGAAGGAGGTTATTGAAAGTTTGCAGAACACGCAATGGCGCACGTCGGTAACCGCACGTTGTAATATCACAGGGAGGCGCTTATGACCAAAAAAAGAACAGGGGAAAAGGCTGGATGGATTGCCGGTTGGGCAGGAGGTTTCATCTGGGTTCTTATCCTGGCAGGCCTATTTTTTTACCGGCAAAAATTTGCGCAGGGTGTCGTTGGGATAGCTTTGACCGGGGCTGCTGTTGTCGCAGTGCTTTACTATGCGCCATGGCGGCATCCGTCAACACCGTATTGGAAACTAATGCTTGCACCCTATGGCTTATTTTTCATTGCAGTTGCCTGGGCAGACTGGTCATTTGGTGGCATCGAGGCTCTTGGGTTCAACTGGTGGGATTTGCTTTGGCTTCTACCTGCTCTCAGCCCGTTTGGATTTTTGAGCAATAAGAGATGGGCGGAATCAGACGCCAAACCAGACGTTGCACCGGACGGGGATTCCGCTTCGCTCCACTCCCGCCGGTGAGCTTGAGCGTTAACGTGCCTTTACTTTTTACTTCTCGGCCAGCTGGTAATAGACGTATCTGATCCCTGTGGTTCGGTCTATTTTTCTAGCTTTTCTGATAAACATAGCAGCGTGATATTATTCCAATGGAGTAGCTTTTCCAAGGATAAAAGATAATTCTTCTGACACTACATTAACCCAAGTTCGCCACTTTTTGTGGCGAAAATGGCATTTTTGCCTCTTTTGGGAAGTCTAACTTATTGAAATTATG